>CAJQSN010000001.1 GCA_905614355.1 uncultured Rhodospirillales bacterium
AAAGGAGAAAAAATATGAATGTAGATGGACAGCCTGCCGTTGTAACGGGTGGAGCTTCTGGCCTGGGTGAAGCGACTGCTCGTATGCTTTCAGAGAATGGTGCCAAGGTCGCTATTCTTGATCTTAATCAAGAGCGAGGCGAGATAGTCGCTAAAGAAATAGGAGGTTTTTTCTCAAACTGTGATGTTGCCGATGAGAAAAGTATGCAATCTGGATTAGATGCTGCAAAAGAAGCTCACGGACCCGGCCGAATACTGGTTAATTGTGCGGGCATTGCTGGAGCGTCTCGCGTCGTCGGAAGAAATGGTCCCCATGACCTTGAGGTGTTTACGAAAATTTTGACTGTCAATTTGATAGGTACCTTTAATGCTACTCGTTTGTTTGGCGTTGATGCGAGCACCCTTGATCCTTTGGAAGACGGTGAGCGTGGTGTGATTATCATGACAGCCTCAGTAGCTGCCTTTGACGGCCAAATTGGGCAAGCAGCCTACACCGCCTCAAAAGGTGGCATACATAGTATGACACTCCCTATTGCCCGAGAATTTGCTAACTTTGGAGTGAGAATTTGTACTATCGCTCCCGGGATATTATTAACACCACTCATGGACGTGCTACCTGAAGAAGCCCAGGTTTCATTGGGCGCAAGCGTTCCGTTTCCGGCCAGGCTCGGCAAGGCAGACGAGTACGCCTCCCTTGCCATGCATATCTTTAAAAACAGGTATCTAAATGGCGAGACTATCCGTTTAGATGGCGCGCTCCGGATGACCGCAAAGTAATATCATTTTACGATGCAATATGTAGGATAAATTTTGGTTGGTTTTATTGATTTTCTAGCACATGGTTCGGGAGTGTCTAATTGGGAGTTTATACTACTTTGTACTATTTCTTTCTTAGGTAGTTTAATAACAGCCTCTGTCGGTCTCGGTGGCGGGATGCTGACGTTGGCGACAATGGCTTTGTTAATGCCACCGGCTGTGTTGATCCCCGTACATGGTGTGGTCCAATTGGGCTCTAATTTTGGTCGCGCTTTATTGCTATATAAAGATATAATACGAACAATTATTCCAACATTTTTGATGGGAACTATAATTGGAGCCATCGTTGGTGGGCAGGTGGTGGTCGCCTTACCTGTTGAAATTCTTCAGATCATTCTTTCGACTTTTATTTTATATACTGTTTGGGCGCCAGCATTAAAAGCTCATGCTTTTAAAAAGTTTACTTTTGCGGGTATTGGAGCCATTGGGGCATTTACGACGATGTTTGTCGGGGCCACAGGTCCTTTAATAGCTCCATTTGTTATTGCTATTAGTAATGGTCGAAAGCAAACTGTAGGAACGCATGCTAGTCTCATGACCATCCATCATAGTTTTAAATTAATTATTTTCGGTTTAATTGGGTTCAGTTTTGCGCCTTATATTCCGATAATCATTAGTTTGATTATTTTTGGATTTGGTGGCACGTATATTGGAAAGCTTGCTCTTGATCGTCTTCCAGAACATGTATTTAGGGCTGGACTCAAATCAGTGTTGACGGTCATGGCGCTGAAATTATTTTATGATGCTTTTTCTTCTTGGTTATAGGCTGTTTGCAATTTGGTAATAGGGGTTAAAGTATCTTTTCTTGCTTTATGTTTTCGCTGCATTTAGTTTTGATTCCCTTTGCGCAACATAGCTGGTCGACGCAATAATTATAAAACCACCAGCCCAAGTCCAGGCATCAGGAAGTTCTGAAAAGAAAAAAAATCCAATTAATGCAGCAATAATTAAACGCACGAAATTAAAAGGTTCGAGCGCGCTTACATCTGTGTTATTATAAGCTAACGTCATTGTATAGTGAGCGCCCCCGACTAATAGGCCCAGAGCTGCAAGCATGGCTAACTGGATTAAATTAGGCCACGTCCAGAAATAAATAGCCATTAGAAATGTAATTGGTATTTGCAACAATGCTACCCAAGCCCCAATACTAATTGGCGTGTCCCACTGTGTCAGATATTTAGCAAAAATTCGTGATCCACCCCCTAACGTTATGGAACCAAAAACAAATAAAAATCCAAAACTAAAAGATTGAAAACCGGGCCGAATTATCAAAAGTGCTCCAAAAATACCAACGCCAATAGCAATCCAACGTCTCAACCGTGCAGTTTCTCCTAGAAACAAAACGGCGCCAAGCGTGACGAATAATGGGCTGGTTAAAGCAACGGCTGTGGCATCAGCCAAAGGGGTCAGAGATAATGCTGTATACCAGGCTCCTACGGCACCTGCATTAAAGAAAGCTCTTATAAAATGAACACGAAATTTTGAGGTTCGCATCGCACCAAATTTAGTACGTAATAACCAGGGCAAATAAAATGCAAAGGAAAACAGACTTGTGAAAAATGCTATTTCATACGGATGAATTGATTTTCCAACGCCTCTTACAAATCCATGAGAAGCTGTAAATAGAGAAACAGATATAATGATTAGAAGCGCAGACCTGGCGAATATCGCATTTGATGCAGCCTTGAGGCTAGCGCTTGAAGAATTCATTTATAGTGTTACTTTCTGAAAATGGAGGAGTATAAGCATGGGTTTAAAGCATGCAAATCAAAATCACTATAAGAGTTTTTCTGCGTGCTTTCTAACCGTATTCTAGTATTCATAGTTTTTCTGATGTATTAGAATCCATTATCTTAATTTATTACAACTAAATGCTGTTAATAGGCGCTTGTTGTGATAGATAAATAATTAAAAGTCCATTTGATTGATAGCAATTGGATTAGGAAAAGTAATAATATTAAGGGGGTATTCTGAGCCTGACTAAGGTTTAGATCTTTAAATATGTTTGAGAATTTACAGAAGAAAATGATGAGTGGCGGCGAGGCTATTGTGCAGTCGCTTATACAAAATGATGTTGATACTGTCTTTGGTATTCCTGGTGCCCAAACTTACCCAATTTTTGATGCACTTGCCCGAGTGCAAACACGAATTAGAACGATTGGCACACGACATGAGCAGGCTGCAGCCTATATGGCGTTTGGTTATGCTAAATCGCTCGGGCGTCCGGGGATTTATTCAGTAGTTCCTGGTCCAGGTGTTTTGAACACTATGGCAGCGCTCTGTACTGCCTGGGGAGCAAATGTCCCTGTTCTTTGTATAACGGGCCAAATTCCTCGTGACGCGATGGGTAAATTACGGGGGCATTTGCACGAGCTTCCCGATCAAATTGCAACATTGAAGACGCTTACGAAATGGTCTGTTCGTATTGAACGTGTTTCCGATGCTCCCGAGATTATAAATGAAGCCTTTAGGGTGATGAGTTCCGGGAGGCCCGGTCCTGTTTCTGTTGAAATGTGTTGGGATGATATGGCGCAGAATGAAATGGTTGGTATACTACCACAAGCAGAAATGGACGCGCCACCAGCAATTAATAAAACTGAAATTGAATCTGCAGTGAAGCTAATTAAAAATGCTAAGAACCCAATTATTTTAGTTGGGAGTGGCGCCCTGCATGCGGATGCAGCGGTACTCGAATTGGCAGAAATTTTGCAGGCTCCTGTTGGTGCTTTCAGGGGAGGGAGAGGGGTTGTGAGTGAAGATCATGAGCTTGGCGTCTCTTCTGTTGCTGCTCACGATCTTTGGCGAAATTCTGATGTCCTAATTGGGATTGGTACGCGTTTAGAGATGCCATACATGCGTTGGTCAAATCCAATGGGTGCCGTTGTTAACCCATTGGCGCCGCCACATCTTATTAGAATTGACATTGATCCATTAGAAATGTCGCGACTTGTTCCACAAGTTGGAATTATAGCCGATGCTTTGGACGGCACTTTGGCACTGACCAAGGCTCTCAAATCTCATTATAAACCAAGATCGACGTCGTTATCTGATATTGCCTATTCAAAGACCTGGGCCAATGAGAAAGTACAGGAAATTCAACCACATGTTGACTATCTAAAGGTAATACGAGAGGTGTTACCTCGCGATGGATTTTTTGTAGAAGAAATTACTCAGATTGGCTTCGCATCGCAATTTGCGTTTCCTGTTTATGAGCCTCGGACGTACGTTACCTGCGGTTTTCAAGGTAATTTAGGTTTTGGATTTCAAGCTGCATTGGGCGTTAAGGTTGGAAATCCTGATAAAGTAGTTATCTCAGTGACTGGTGATGGAGGGTTCATGTTTGGTGTCCAAGAACTAGCTACTGCAGCCCAAGAGAATATAGGATTAATCACTATTATTATGAATAACTCTGCTTTCGGTAATGTTCGACGGGATATGCGACGGATATATAAGCGGCCTCCTATCGGAAGTGAGTTAAAAAACCCTGATTTTAAAGCTCTTTCTGAAGCCTTTGGTATAAAGGCTTATACGGTTGAAAATCCCGGTGGTTTGAAAGACGCGCTGAAAACCGCAATTAAAGAAGGTGGCCCAACTGTAATAGAAGTTAAAGTAGATCGTAATACCGAGAAAAGTCCCTGGAAATATATTTTAATGACATATTAATCGTAAGGAGAAGTTCTATGAACGTCATGTCTAATGATTTAAAGACCCTAATCCCTGATACGCAAAAATTTTTACGTCAGGAAATGAAGCAGTTTATAGGAGGTGAATGGGTCGCCAGTTCTAATAGTGACTCGTTCTCAGTGATTGATCCTTCGAGTGCGGAAGTTCTAGCACAGGTGCCAAAAGGAAATGCTGAAGATATTGATGCCGCAGTTCAAGCGGCAAATACTGCTTTTAATGATCCTTTATGGAGAGACATGCCACCGGCTAATCGCGAAAAATTAATGCACCGTTTTGCAGACTTAATTGAGGGGCATGCTGAAGAATTAGGTCAACTCGAAGCACTTGATGTTGGTATGCCGAGTTTTATTGGACAACATGTCGAGGTTGGCAATGTCCTGGATACTTTACGTTATATGGCAGGCTGGCCGACAAAGATTAATGGACGAACAATGAATATTGGTGAGCCAATGCCTGAAAAACGCTTTTTTGCTTATACTTGTCGCGAGCCCGTTGGGGTTGTTGGGGCTATAGTTCCATGGAACGTGCCCTTGATGATTGCCATGTGGAAAATTGCCCCTGCGTTGGCTACTGGTTGTACTATAGTCATTAAGCCTTCTGAAGTTACACCTCTCGCAACCTTGCGTTTAGCGGAGCTAGCAGTTGATGCAGGTATCCCTGCTGGAGTGATAAATGTTGTTAATGGTCTTGGTCACGAGGCCGGACAAGCCTTAGTGGAACATCCTTTGGTAAATAAAATAAGTTTTACAGGTTCGGCTGTCACTGGAAAGGCTATTAACAGAACGGCGACAGAAACCCTTAAGAATGTTACACTTGAGTTAGGTGGGAAGTCACCTGTGATTTTATTGGATGATGCTAATTTGGATAAAGCCGTTCAAGGTATATCTATGGGTATTTTTGGTAATACCGGTCAAGTATGTGTAGCGGGATCTCGGCTTTATATTCAACGGGGTATTTTTGATAAAGCCGTGGACCGGTTGACGAAAGAGGCACGCTCCCTAAAAGTTGGTCCGGGACTACACCCAGAAACTAAAATTGGTCCACTAGTTTCAGAGGCTCATCGCGATAAGGTTATGGGATTGATTGAGGCTGGCGTTAAGGCTGGCGGTGAAGTAGTAACTGGCGGCAGTCAGATAGATGGTCCTGGATATTATGTCGAGCCCACTGTACTAATCAATCCTCCACAATCTTCACAAGTTGTTCAAGAAGAAATTTTTGGGCCTGTAATAACCGCTATTCCATTTGATGATATTGACGAGGCTGCGGCGTTAGCAAATGACACGACATACGGTCTTTCATCTTATGTTTGGAGTAAGGATATCCAAAGGGTCCATCAACTTGTCCCTAAAATAAGGGCCGGGCAAGTTTATGTTAATAGTAGTCCATTCCCGCACCCTGCAATGCCAATGGGTGGTTATCGGCAGTCAGGGATTGGCCGCGACTTAGGTGAAGAGGCTATTAACCATTATACTGAGCACAAGTCTGTAGTTATCGGTATAAATTAATAAAAAAATTTAGGCGCCTGTCTTGTATAAATCAGCGCTTACATTTCACTTTCGTGGATGGCAGGATTCTTGCTAATACAGACTATTGACTAAATTCAAACATAGGTTGGGTATTTGGACCCTGGGGTAATTTTAACCCATGCCAAAAATGATTAAAATTTTCATCAAAAAGATCATACGGAAAAATAGGTGTGTCACTGTTAAAACAATCACTCGGGATCTCGATAATTTTAATATGAGGATGTGTAGATTTTAATAGTTCTCTATTATTTTGTTTTGATCTAATTATTGTGTTTGATTGATTTAGCTGGATACAGATTAATTGTTTACCTGTCCAAAATGATAAATCAAATTCAGCGAAGTTGAGCCGTTCATTATTAAATTCAGTTGATAATAAGATATAAGTATTTGGCATGGGTAGCCAAGTTGAATAAATCCAGTCGCTTTGAGTAAAAATTTCAGCATCTGAGTTTTGAACAGAAATTTTTGGGATTTGTTCTAACATGAATTTAAAGTAAGAATTAATAAAAGTTCTTGTGGATTTCGAAAAAGGGGGGATTCCCTTCATTATTTTTTCAATTGTAAGATCATATAATAACTGGGAGTCACTAGCTTCGTTCAACGCGTCTGGTGAACGATGCATCCACCCCTCACTACTTAGACGGAGTGCAGGGGAGCCTTTTTTAAAAAAGGCGTGTTGATTAGACAGATCATTGAAACATCCATTCTGTACAGGCAATATATTTTTGGCTACAGCCTCTGGATCGCTGATTAATCCGTAAATAACAAGGGTTTTTATATATCCATCTCCATAACGTAGAGCCCGCCGGCCCATCGATCTCCAGCATATACTATACCATTTTCATCTACATAAACTTCATTCATCTGAATAGCTGGTACCCGGGAATTTTCTGGTGCTGGTGGAACAAAATAAGCGATTAGTTCCGGCTGATACGGATTTTTTAGGTTATAAACTCGAATGCCAGCGTTAAAAAATGCACCTATTATAATTTCCTCGCTATGGAACGATGGGCCAGGTCTATTTTCATGTAAGTTATGAGAGCCAAAACGGCCGCCTCTGTGCCCAAATTCTTCGACAGGTGGCAACGGCAAGGTACTAATTGGGACTAAATTCTTTTCATTTCTAGCATCTACAACCCAGGTAAGCTTGGGCCAATCCTCGGCATCATCTTTAATACATTCATCTGATACTATTAGTAAGCCTCTATCAAATAGTGGCATAACCGTATGGGTAAAACCATTATAGGGGTTATGCGGGCTCCAGTGAGAAACTATTTCAGGCTTAGATTTATTTGAGATATCCAAAATAAAAGCACCGCCGTCTATGTATCCAAGATATGCTCGATCTGGGTGGCTTGGATAAACGTTTGCGTTATGTAATCTAAAGGCGTCTCCGCCTCTTAATTCATCTAAAGGTTCTGGAATAATACGTTCTGGTGGCGGTGCTTCATCACCCTCCATCGTTCCAGGGTACCACCATCGCCCAACTTCTTCCATCTTACTTGGGTTCCGCACATCGATGATTTGGTAAATTTGATCGTCTCTGGGATGCCGCGGGGTAAAGTCAGGCGCACCACTCGCGATATGAACGTATTCGCCATCTACAAACCATAAACAATGAACGCCTCTTGAGTGGGGCCCTGCTGTGGAATGAAATCCAATTGATTTGGGGTTTTCTGGGTCACTTACATCAAATAGTTCTATGCCCGCTGGTTCTAATCCAAGTTCATAAACCTGGTAAGCTACAGCGAGAATATCTCCAGTGACTTCCAAAGAGTTAGAGCGCATATTTTGATGTGGTAGCTCTGTTTGGCATATAACTTTTGTATTTTTGGGGTCTGTTACATCAACACCTGTAAAATTTTTTGGTGGACCTTCATGGGCAATCCACAGTACTCGCTTTCCCTTGCTTGTTATCTGTAAGGCCATTCCTTCACCTACACCACCAAAGCCCCCGAGTGTGTTATGGTCAATTAGTTTCATGTTTTTTGAAAGTGTATCAGACATAATAACTTTGAACTCCCTTAAAGTTTACTGGTACTATTATCTTGAGCTTTTTGTAAAATGCAAACATTGAAAGAAATTTAATGTTAGGGGAATTATTTTATGATTGTTGAGCAAAATATTAAATTTGATAAAGTTCCAGTCTCGATTATAACAGGCTTTCTTGGCAGTGGGAAAACGACATTACTCAATTACTTAACTGCTCAAACTAATATGAATGATATTGCTCTAATAATTAATGAGTTTGGAGAAGTTGGGCTAGATAATTTGCTGATCGAGAGTTCAATTGAAAATACTCTTTTACTAGAAAATGGCTGTATTTGTTGCTCTATAAGGGGCGATCTTGTTGATACGATTACTGATTTATTTACTAAAGTTGAAAATGGTCAAATTCCTAAATTTAATCGGATTGTCATCGAGACGACAGGTTTAGCCAATCCGGGGCCCATTATCCATAGTATTAGAAATGAACGACTAATTTCAAAAAAATGTGAATTAGGTAATGTAGTTACTTTAGTTGATGGAATGCAAGGGGCAGATCAACTCGTCAAATATCAAGAAGTTAAAATCCAAATATCTCAGGCTGATCTATGCCTGATTTCCAAGTGCGATATAGGATTAACTAATAAAATTAGTGATTTAGAAGAGGATTTACTTAAAATAAACCCGATACTTAGAATAAAAAAAATTAAAAATGGAGAAGTTGATCCAGAATTCTTATTCGATACAAAACCTTTAAATTTTAGGGGTGTAGAAAATCTAAATCAGCATTCCCACAAGGGAGCGGAGAGCTTTGCTCACGGCGCAATATCCAGCTGGTCTTTCGAGGGGAGTAAGGCTATTGACGAAACCCTGTTTAACGAGTGGATAAAAATGCTGTACACATTGCGCCCTTTCGCGATGCTTCGAATGAAGGGTATTATAAAATTTAAGGATCGCAGCCAGCCTATTCTCATTCAGGGTGTTGGAAGTAGCATGAGTAAAATGGAAGAGCTTAATGGTTGGCCCTCAGGACTAAATCAGACGAGGTTAATATTAATATTTAATGGATTATCACAAAGGTCAATAAATTCTAGTTTTTCTCGTTGGGTATTAAGTGAATGAATTTAATCGTTATAATTCTGGCAAATTACATTGTTTATGAACATGTTGGTAAATGCAGGCTGATACAATACGATAAAGAATAGGGTCAGTCCGGCATTAATCCGATCCACCAGGTGGCCCTTGGAAACGGTACATAGAAAAAATACAGGAAGGCATAATAACATGCTATGCAAGTTCCTAAAGGGACAACCATAGCAAGCCTAATATTCCGCGGGGTTTTATCGAGTGTTAGATAGATTGATGTTATAGACAGCATGAGCCAGCTAGATAACCAGAACCCCAGCCCATTCATTATGAACATATAAGCAAGCACGATTAAGAAAAATACAAGCACGTCGGTGTGGGCGGCGCGCTCTTCCTGGCTTAATTGAAGAATATCTGGAAGGCGTTTAACAATTAGAGCGAACGCCCCGCGTGCGAAAAAAACTATACCTATGATTAGGATAACGTAGTTAGCCAGAATGGGGAATATCCAGTCCTTTGGGTCTGAGCTACTATCTGCTACAAATAATGCATATACGCATAATAGAACCAGCCCAGTTACTAGGTCTCGGTCTAATAATTTTTGCATACTGCTGTCTCCTCTATTTTAACTATGGACAAAAGTTAGCTTTTAGCGGAAGTGCTCTCGCGTTCCTGAATTGCGTCTTTCCTTCGTGACCATGCCACCAAGCCAACTGAGACAATAGTGAGAACAATAAGTGAGATATTTATTGTTCCTGTAAAAAATACTTTCCCTACCCCAAGGGCATCTGAAATGTACAAAGCCTGTATAAGTGAGGGCTCAATAATGGGTCCCAAGATTAGTCCTAGTCCAATAGGTCCGGGATGGAAGCCTAGCCGTTTTACGAGAAAAACAAACACCCCAAGTCCGAGCATAATGTAGACATCAAAGATATTATTTCTGATTGCGTAGGCTCCGATCGTAGCCAAGAGCATTATTAGGGGAGCCAAAAGCCTTAGAGGTATGCGAATTATTCTTACTAGTAATGGAGCGAATAAGCTTCCAAGAATAAAAGTAACAATTCCTGCAAACAATAATGACCAACCGAAGGAATAGACAAGTGCTCCGTCGTTTTGGAAAAGCTCTGGGCCAGGGTTTAAGCCCCTTAGCATCAGCGCACCAGCTATCACCGCTGCTGGTGATGAGCCCGGAACACCGAGTGTGACTAGCGGAATCATTGCCGCTGGAGCCGCCGCATTGTTAGCAATTTCTGACGCGGTTACACCTCTCAGATCTCCCTTGCCAAATTGGCTTTTATCTTTCGCCCATCGTATAGCTTCATTGTATGAAACTAACGCGGCAATCGGACTTCCGGCACCAGGGAGGATCCCGATGAAGCTGCCAATCGCCGAAGAGCGAAGTACATGCCATGGATGCTCCATTACTTTTCTTATTGTTTTGAGAGTTTCACCACTCTTGGGTTTGTATTCGGCTATAAATTCTTTTCTGCGTAACTCGCTAACCATTGAAAGAACTTGAGGTATTGCAAAAATACCAATTAGTCCTGCAACAAGCGACACCCCGCCTTGTAGTGGCGGAATATCAAAGGTGAAGCGAGATAGCTCATTACCATGACTTATTCCGACACAGCTAATTAAAAGTCCTATTGCTGCACCGCCGAGCCCTTTGAGAATAGAATCCCCAGCTAAACTGCCAATAATTGTTAGGGCAAAAACGCCCAGCCAGCAAAACTCAGGTGGACCAAATTTAAGTGCAATCGCCATCAATGGCCAAGCCAGCAGCAGGTAACACCCTGCGCCAAATACGGTCCCTAAGGCTGAACTGAAGCAGGATGCAACGATCGCTTCTTGTCCACGGCCTTGTAATGTCATCGGGTGTCCGTCGAAGGCGGTGGCCATCGCTGCGGGTGTTCCTGGGGTATTTACGAGACATGCCGGGATGGCGTCAGAAAACATTGCGCAAACATAAAGGCCTCCCAACATAGCGATACCTTCACCAGTTGGCAGGGCAAAAGTGAAGGGTACGAGCAGTGCTGTTCCCATAGTTGCGGTCAAACCTGGCAGAGTGCCAACTATCATACCTATCATAACGCCCACAGTGAGCCAAAGCAGTGTTGATAGCGTGAGCGCTTGGTATAGACCTTCGATCATCAAGAATTTCCTAAATCTATTATTACATACGTTAAAAAGAGCTTAGCTTAGGACATTCCCTTCCTAGCACGCATGTAAGGTTGGAATTTAAATAGCTGGCATTCTATATCGGGTGTTCAGTTTATCCCCAGTACCAATATAATTGATACTGGGTTAAACTAGTAATCGGAAACTCGTTAGTTTCCGAATTTCTTAACTGCAGCTGCAATATAAGCTGCCGCTTCAGCAGGCGTCTGATACATATTCTCATAACCGCCATTAGAAATAGCTTTAGCTACTGACGGAGCTCGAGTTGCCTTTAAAAGCGCTGCGCTTAAAACTTTTACGCGGTCGGCTGGGGTTCCTGGAGGCGCCATAACACCCCAAGTCGTCATATATTCCCATTTTGACTCATTTGGTACATTCGTAAGAGCTGGAATTTGTTTCGATCCAGCGACTACCACCGCATCCAAACTTGCTTTATGCTTCACAGCATGGTTGGAGGCTGTCATTCCAGCGTCCACGTGTTTGCCTAGTAGCATCGGTATCATTTTACCCACACCACCAGAAACTGGGACATAGGTGTATTTGATGTTTAATATGGACCCAAGAGCTGCCATATTTACCTTGCCAGTACTTCCCACACCAGCGACTGTTATTTTACCCGGGTTTGCTTTAGCTGCTGCAATAAAGTCCTTTAAGGTTTTTAACTTGCTACCCTTTGGTACCATGAGTGCGCCGACGGCCCGTTCTGTCATACCGATATATGAAAATTTACCCGCCTTGAAGCCAACGCTGGCCTTTTTACCGGCTATAACTATGTTTGGAACGACCACATTACTAATTGTATAGCCGTCAGCCTTAGAGCGCCATAGCTCACCAAAACCCACAGCTCCGCCGCCGCCAGTTTTGTAGACAATACGCACCTTAACTCCAAGTGCTTTTTCAAGACCAGGTTGGAGCCTACGGGCCTGTTGATCTGATCCGCCGCCCGGAGAGTAAGGAACGATGAAAGTGATTGGTTTATTAGGATACTTGCCCCCATGCGCGCCAGCCATAGCAGTACCACCACTGACAGCCAAAACCGCACCAGCCACCACTCCAAGAAGTCCTCTACTCAGATATTTATTTTGTGTCTTCATGATATTCTCCCGTTGATAATTAAAACTTACTACCGAAACATACCTTCTCTAGGTTTTGGATACTAACCAAAGCTTTAGCTAAAGTTGCCCGATAGAATACTATAGATATAACATTTCACACGAATAAATAAAGTCTAGTCTTATATAAGAGTCAACAGCAAATTCCAATAAACCGATGTATATTTAAATAACGTACTTATAAAATTATTTTGTTCCTACACAAATTAATCTCATTATGCTTCTAACTTCTGTCGTCAAATATGGTCTAAAAAACTTTTTAATCCATTAAGACGCCGCAGCTAGACGCCGTTGAAGTTCAGCGACATTAGGCACAGCTGTATAATCCTCGCTTAAACCGCCAGAACCGGCGGGGCTCTTGAATGTAATGAATTTACAGGGATTTTCGAGAAGACTTATGCCATGGACCGTGTTTCTAGGGATATAAACTAGATCTCCGGGGCCTACATTAATTATTTCTTCATCAAGTAGATGAGCGACACGACCTTCAAGCATGTAAATCCATTGTTCATCGTTAGGGTGAATGTGTGGTGGCGGTGTTTCACCTGTCTTGTAAGTAACAATACCGACTTTAATTAAATCGCCTCCAAACTGCATCATCATGACGTTTGGATTAACAACGTCTGGTGTCGCCTCCATGTCTTTTGCTTTATAAACTGGCATTTAATAACCCCCAATTGAAAATTAACGTTAGATATTATTTTGGCCAAGAAGAGTGTAAAATGACTTTGATTGTAACCCAATCCCGCCCTTTTCCAAAAAGACTAACATCGAATGGATTTACCAACAAGGATAGGTCAATTAATATCAAAAACTTCTAATTTAACTTGGAGTTATTAAGCTATTTAACTGACGCGGTTTTCTCATTTGATCATAAGTTTGCCGAATTGATAGACGCGGAAATTTTCTCATACATCATGAAGAAATAGTCTATCTGGGCATAGGATGATCAAGAACTAATATTTCCGGTTTAGGTTCTTCGTAACTTTTCGAGTAAATACTCGCCAACCTCTGTCTGATGCATAAATGGATTATGATCCATCGGCCAACGGTTTGTATAAGGGTGCATAAAATCCGGATGCTGCACACTACGCATTTCATGCTGAAGATTCAGCAGATGATTACCCGTTTCCGGATCAATGATTGGGTTCCAGAAACATGTATGTGTTCGATCGCCATACACGTCGACACCCAAATCGATTAAGCTCTGCTTTATTGTGTCATAGTGGGATACAAAAATGGCGATATGAAATGAGAAAAGCTCGTAGCTTTCCAACTTTTTTTCAATAAAGCGAATATGCTGATAGGGCCCCATCACAACTTCAGTCATTACCACGTCTTTCGTCTTTCGAACGCGGGCTGGCGTATCCATTATCTTTTGATAAAAACTAACGATCCCCTTCGCCATTCCGGGGGGAATCATAAATTCAATATAGGGAATACCGAGAGGCTTCCCAAAGGGAATTGAGCCCATTTGGTGAAGCCTAAAATCGGTTCCATAAGGGCTCGTAATATATGCCATTTTATTATTTACTGCGTTGTAGCGATAAGGCGTACCGGTAAATTTTTTTGCGTCCTCAAGACGCTTTAGCCTCGCTTCAATTACTGGTAAATCTGGCACAACCAAACCAATGACACCGTCGAAGTGGTGGGTTGGGCCCCTTAAAGGAAGGTGTAACTGCTGAAAGCCAATATTAACGCCAATATTGGTTTCATCCGTCCGCTGATAAGGATCGCGCGTGAGCCCTAATCCATTTATAAAAAATATAGTTGCTGTATCTTGATCCTGAACTTGGTGGTTAAAATGCTCCATATGCAGGATACGTCCGACTTCGTAAAACCCAGGAATATCTCTAACCTTTTTGCTACTAGTCTTTTTTGAAGGCACCTTTTAATCTCCAATAATATTTGTAACTTTACTCATCCCAAAGAGCCCCTATTAATACATGCAAAACTATAAATATTCTAGACGTTCAATTCGCATTATAGAGGATACTTTTTCTTATATCACAGCTTGCTACTCAAATTGAATAATTAGGATGCGATCTATACATACCAACGCGGCACTTTTTACAGCGAATAAAACCCACGTGAACGTCTCCATAAATCCTATTGCCAGATTACCATGCATCTGCGTTCGCCACCTTTTTTGTCGAGCGTTATCATGTATTCGTGGCCCACGGCAAAATTTTATTAAGAATCCTTGTTCTAAAATTAGTCTGGGTAACAGTGGTAACGAAAAATTATATTAGAGGTTAAAATTTAAATTATAAAAATAAGTAAAAAGAAAAATAATGTTACCCCTCCAAGTTGCTATTCGATCTTTTTTTTCATAAATAAGAATAAATATTATATTAGTACTTTTTAGCTTTGATTAAATATTAGATCTTTGTTGCTTGTTAAGTTATCTTCGTGGTTAATATTCTCTCTTAATGAATTGATATTGTTCGCGATGATTAATTTAATTGAGCGTTAAATAAATTAAAAATATTAACTGAATTGTTTTGTAACATTAAAGTCAAAAAAGAGAATAAGTATGGCAAAAAGGAATTTTCTAGTATTAATGGCGGATCAACACAGCCGTAATTTTTTAAGTTGCTATAATAATTCTATCGTTCAAACTCCAAATCTTGACGGCTTAGCTAGTCGCGGAACACTTTTTGCAAACGCCTCAACAAACTCACCTATTTGTGTTTCAGCCCGCGCTTGTCTTGCGACCGGTAGATATGTTCATCAAAATAAATGTTGGGATAATGCTATTGCTTACGATGGGTCTATACCTAGTTGGGGCCATTATTTGCAAGATGCTAATATTGATGTGAACTCTATTGGTAAGCTTCATTATCGATTTGACAACGATCCAACTGGTTTTGATGAGCAATTTATTCCTATGCACATCGCCAATGGTGTCGGTGATTTAATGGGCTCGATTAGACCAGATTTACCCGAACGCACCCAAAGCCGTCAGTACTCCCAGTTGATTGGCCCGGGAGAGACTGAGTATACCACTTATGATCGAGATATTTCTACTAAAGCGTGCGCATGGCTCAAAGAGCGTTCGGATAGCCCTAGGAGAGATGAGCCGTTTGTTCTTTTTGTGTCTTTCATCGCGCCACATTTTCCCTTAATTGTGCCAGAAGAATATTTTAATTTATATAAAGAACTCTCCATTCCAGCTATCAAAAAATCCAATCCCGAATTAGATGGCCATCCTTGGTGGAAAGCATTCAATGATTGTTATACGTTTGACCGCTATTTTAAAGATGATGATCATCGTAAAGTGGCAATAATTTCTTATTTGGGTCTATGTACATTTTTGGATGATTTAATTGGTAACGTGTTAGAGAGCCTAAATAATAACGGTTTTTCAAAAAATACAAATATTATGTATTTAAGTGATCATGGTGAAAATTTAGGTGCTCGCGGTCTCTGGGGTAAGTCAGTCATGTATGAAGAGTCTGTTGGTATCCCCATGTTATTATCTGGTGAAAATGTTATGGCTAAGAGCGTCGTCAAAACCCCTGTATCATTAATTGATGTTTTTCCAACTATTCTTGATTCTTTTAATTTAGATATTGTCGCTGATATACCTGGTCGTTCTCTTTTTGAAGTTGCCAACGAAAGTGATAATGAAAAAAGACTAATTCTTAGTGAATACCATGGTGCTGGATCTATTTCAGGAGCTTTTATGTTAAGAGATGGTATGTATAAATACATTCATTACGTTGATTGCGAGCCCGAGCTCTACAATCTAAAGGATGATCCAGGAGAGAACAATAATCTGGCAAAAAAAAATGATTACCAAAAAATTTTAAATTATTACCAAGATCAGCTTCATTCCATGGTGGACCCGAAAACTGTGAACTCGGAAGCTCTTGCGGATCAATCCGATTTAATAATTCGTAACGGCGGTATCAATAAGATTTTAGATAGAGGCGGACTTAATGGCACCCCTGTTCCAGGTGGTGGGTCTACTCGGGTTGACTTAAATTGATATTTGCCGTTTGGGTGCCTGGCTTATTCTTTATTACGGTATTTTTAGGCCTAAGATCAATTTAGATGCTTTGTAGATTTGATTTTTGTCGCGGATTATTTTTTTATTCACTGAGTATTAAATTTTGGTCATAACTTCCAATTTTAAAGGTATCATTTACATGCTGGTTGGCACTTTTTGCCTGACCACGATGGTTGTAATTGTCCGCAACCTCTCCGATGACCTGCATCCATTTGAAATTGCATTTTTTAGGTGTTCATTGGGATTACTAATGCTACTACCAATATTGCTACGTAATGGTGTCAAATCTATGCATACGAAGAATATAGGTTCTATGGCCCTTAGAAGCGCATTTCATACCGGTGGAATGTTATTCTACTTTATGGCTTTGACTTTAATGCCTTTAGCTGAACTGTCATCTCTAACATTTTTAGCCCCTTTGGTTATTACCGTGTTGGCTGTTTTGCTGTTAGGAGAAAAACTGGGCATTCGCCGTATTGTAAGCCTTTTTGTTGGTTTTTCAGGAGCTTTAATTATTTTGCGGCCAGGTTTTGAGGTTATAGGCACGGGGGCACTTTATGCGCTGGGCTCCGTATTCAGTTGGGCTGGAGCAGTAATTATTATTAAGCATCTTTCTCGCAGTAACTCGTCCGTCACAATTACAATCTATGGTTTATTTTTTCTTTCATTATTTACATTTATACCCGCTTTATTTGTTTGGAGTTGGCCAACACTTGATCAGTATTTTTGGCTTTTCGTGTTGGCTGCTGTTGGAACCGTGGGTCAGTTGTTATTTACTGAGTCGATGAAGGTTGCAGATGTTACGTTAGTTATGCCATTTGATTTTGCCAAATTGATTTATGCTAGTTTATTCGGTTTTTTTATTTTTTCTGAAGTACCCAGCTTTTGGACGTTTGTTGGTGGCGGGGTTATTTTTGCGAGTTCAACTTATGTTGCTTATCGCGAACGCCAAACCAATAATGTAGGGTCAAACCCAGTTAAGAACCCGGAATGAGTTGGCTGGAGAACCAACTATTGAATGAACTTAATGCTGCTAGTGGGTATACTAAATGGTAATTAAGGAATTTATAATTAATCTAAATTTTTTCTGATGTATCGTTTGTAAATTTGAAATAGATTATGAGAATAGGGTAATAAAAAAGAAATGAATAACTGGGAAACAGAATTTGAGGTCAAGTATAGTATAACTAGTACAGATGACTCTAACAGACAAAATGCCAAAAGTGAGACTTTGATAATCGAGGCGAGTTCAAAATCAGAAGTAGTAAATATAATGCAACACCGATTTCAATATAGTGAGAGTTTACACATAGATGAAATTAAAGAGCTATGGAAATATTAGATATTTGGCCTGCACATTGAAATCTTCAATGCCCGCCCAAGTTTATGTGATGTTTTTATCAACTTTATATTATTTTAAATGATCAGATAACTATTTATCTTATTAATAATGAAAATAACCGCAGCAATCTCGCCATTCTACCGTAGCGCAATTTGGGCAATTCTTACGGCAATTAGTTTTGCGGTTATGATAACTGCTGTCCATTATATGGATGGTAAGTTTGATGCATTTCAAATTGTTTTCTTTCGCGCGATCGTGGGGTTGTTTCTAATTGTACCCCTCATTTCGCGTTCTGGTATAAGAACCCTTCGCACAACTAAAATGCCACTTCATTTTATTCGTACTTTGTTTGGTTTGTTTGCCATGGCGGCGCTATATTATGCTGTTGCTGTCAAGCCCCTGGCGGAGGTCATTGCGCTTACATTCCTCATTCCAATTTTTGTTACTATCGCTTCGAGTTTAGTGTTGCATGAGGTTGTTGGGCTGCATCGATGGTTAGCGACGACCGTCGGCTTTGCTGGGGCTTTGATTATAATTCGACCTGGATTTGTCGAATTTGATTTCCCGATATTTTTAGTGTTACTTTCATCAGCTCTTTACGCGGGAGCATGGTCTAGTGTCAAAATTCTTACTCGCACGGATCAAGCTAGTGTAACGTTATTTTGGATGAATGTTTTGATGCTTCCCCTTACGTTTTTGCCTACGATATTTGTTTGGGTTACCCCTAATTGGACTGATTTTATACCCATATTGGTTATGGCCTTATTTGGTTGGTCAGCACATTTTTGCCAGGCTCGAGCTTTTAAAAATTCAGATGCTAGTGCAGTTATGCCATTTGATTTTCTACGCTTACCGGTTGCTGCTTTATTTGGATATTTTCTTTTTTCGGAGACACTTGATATTTGGATCTGGATTGGTGCTATTATAATTTTTGGTGCAAGTTACTATACAGTTTGGCGAGAAAAGTTAATTTCTTAATATTTGAGTGTCCACCGAAAGAAACTTATTTGAATATTTGTTTGGTTTTTAAATCTAGGCATTGCTTTTTTTTATAGAAACAAGGATATATGCGCCGTTATGACAAAAATATTTATTGATGGTGAAGTGGGTACTACGGGTCTGCAAATACTTGACCGCCTTAAAGGGCGGAAAGAGTTTGATGTGCTACACTTAGCGGAGAAGCAACGAAAGGAGATTGCTGCACGTGCGGAAATGATCAATGCCGCCGATATATGCATACTCTGTTTACCTGAAGATGCTTCTCGCGACGCCGTAAGCTTAATTCAAAACGATGTAACGAAGGTAATAGACGCGTCAATTGCTTTCAGGACGGATCCAGATTGGGATTATGGTTTCCCAGAGTATAGCAGTAATCAAAGTGAGGTCATTTCTAACTCCAAAAGGGTCAGTAACCCAGGCTGTTATGCCTGTGCATCGATTGCGATAATTCACCCATTAGTTACCTCTGGCGTTTTGCCAAGTGACTTTCCTGTGAATATTAATGCCGTTTCGGGGTATAGTGGTGGGGGGAAAAATCTTATAGCAGCTTTTGAGGGAAGATATTCCGAAGAAAAGATTAATAGTACATTTTACCTTTATGGCCTTGGACTATCCCATAAACATACACCTGAAATTCAAAAGTGGTGCGGTTTGGATAATGCCCCGCTCTTTGTTCCTAGTGTAGGACGGTTTTCTCAGGGAATGCTAGTGTCAGTGCCGTTGCAATTATGGCAGTTAAAAAACAATTTAACTTCTAATGAAATACAGGAAGTATTAAAAGAGCACTATTTAGGGCAGCCTTTTGTAAAGGTACACTATTTACCTGATACTGCTAAGATCGAAAATCTTGATCCCGAAGAACTTAATGGAAGTAATATGTTGAATATTTATATATTTGCTAACGATAGAAATGCTCAAACTGTTATTTGTGCCCAACTCGATAATCTTGGTAAAGGAGCCTCTGGGCAAGCGGTCCAAAACCTTAATTTAATGTTAGGCTTGGATCCAACCACAGGACTTATTTGAATAACTTTTTTTGAGATATTCCTATTTAAATACTTTTATTTTAAATTTTCGAACCCATCGATACAAAATTATTTCCTTTGTTCCAGTATTCTCCAGCGCTAATAATGCAGGTTATTTGGCTTGGGTTTGTGACCGTAATTGAGAATGATCCTTGAGGAGAGACGAAAACCTCGATTAGTCCACCGCCATTACTTATACCAAGCGAATCCTGGATCTCCTTGTAATCTTTTTTTAGTGAACTGATAACAACTTCACGATCTCCGCACGAGGTAATGACAATGTTTGGTGAATTTCTTTCGTTAGCATTTAATTTTGAAGAAAGGTACGAAAAAACTAGTAAAGAAATACACGTTATAACCCCTAATTTTAGATTTTGATTTATACTTTGCATTATCCTTAGCTCCGAAAGTTAATAATTAAGCGGTAAGGCAGTGTAGAGTTCTACGTTTTAAAATTTAAGTTGGATCATGGAAGGATTGTTGAGTTAGGTTATTGTCTTTGCTGGTGATTATATCCTGCAACTTCCCGCCGAATTAATCTCTACTCAATTTTGTTCGGGTTTTACTTTATACACGTTGTTGGAGATGGAATTCATTTTAAAATTTGTGTAGACGCCATGGATTAAGTTGGAGGGGAGTAACCACCCATGGCGCCTATCTTATATTCTTCCGTTTGAGGTTGGAAAAACATATTAGTTATGTTACGGACTGAGTTACTACTTAGATCATTTTTTATTGATCTAAAATAACCTAATGGCCGTAAATCTAGGTGCAGTTTAACTTTAAAATTTATGGGTATTTTAATACAAGGATGAGACATGAATGATATTATTACGGGGACGCCAACCAAAGAAGTGAACGGATTGGCGCATTCAGAGAGACCTTCACGTGGCGAAGCTGAAAATGCTGTGCGTACACTGTTAAAATGGGCTGGTGAGGATGCATCTCGCGCAGGTTTGTTGGATACGCCCTCAAGAGTAGTCCGCTCTTACGAAGAATTTTATGCTGGATATAGTTTTGATCCTCATGAAATACTGTCCCGGACTTTTGATGAAACGCATGGCTATGATGAAATGGTTCTTATGCGTGATATTCGATTCGAAAGCCATTGTGAACATCACATGGCCCCGATTATAGGTGTTGCCCATGTTGCCTATATCCCGAAGACAAGGGTTGTTGGCATAAGTAAGTTAGCGCGGGTCGTGGAGGTTTTTGCCAAACGGTTACAGATCCAAGAGAGGTTTACCGTTCAAATTGCTGAGGCAATCAATGACACTTTAAATCCAATTGGTGTTGGTGTGGTTATCGAAGCGGAGCACGAGTGTATGACAACGAGAGGTATTCAGAAACCAGGTGTTTCCATGGTGTCGAGTTGTATGTTGGGTAGCTTTAGATCTGATCCGGCTACACGTTCTGAATTTATGTCGATGATTGGGAGATAAACTGTCATAAGACGCTAAAACAAAAATATTAGAGAAACTATTAAACAAAATTTAAAAGGGTATTTTCCCCCCATCCCAAGCAAAAAGTTGGCCTGTTGACTTACTTTGTAAATTATCAATCACCTTCAAAAGGTAGTTGGCGGAGACGTGTGGGGCAAATAATTTACCATTAGGTACTGAACTTTGGAATGGTTTAGATAAGTTGGTGTTAACAGTGCCAGGGTGCAGAGTAACCGCAATTGCCTCGGGGTTTTTTCGCGATAATTCAATTGAGAGCGATTTTACCATCATATTTAGTGCTGCCTTCGAGCTTCTGTAACCATACCAACCACCTATATAATTATCTTCGATACTCCCAACGCGGGCTGATAAGGCGGCGAATACGGATTTACGGTCCTTAGGTAAAAGATCAATAAAATGTTTAGCTATCAGAGCTGGTCCGATAGTATTGATACGAAAAATATTTGAAAGGTTTTCTGCGTCTAAATTTTTCCATGTTTTTTCTGGCTGTAACGTGTCACCTTGATGGAGTATTCCAGTCGCTATAATTATTAAATCAATTTTTTTCGTTTTAGTTTTTATTTCTTTTACTGCGGAAATAATACTTGTTTCATCTGTTATGTTTATTGGTATATACGAAATTTTATCTGTTTCACCATCGTGTCTTGTTCGCGAGCAACTAAAAATATGGCGAACGCACGACTGTTTAGATAATTGTGCCACTAGTGCTTTTCCTATCCCTCCGCTTGTTCCAATGATAGCAACATCGCAATTGTCCAAAAATGACTTTAATACATAATTATCCATAAAGTATTGAGTCCCCTAATTTGTGATACTAACAGCGTTAATCCTGATCTAATTATAAAGTCTTTACGTAGAGGAAATGATATTAGATGACTGTTTCTTTTACTTGAAAAATGAAAAATGGGTTAAGGAGAGATAAAATTGGATCGTATAAATCACCTGGCTGTTCCTGTAAATGATATTGCTGATGCTGTTAAGTGGTATTGCGATAGCTTTTCTTGCAATGTCGCTTATGTAGATGACACTTGGGCATTACTTGATTTTGAAAATATAAGCTTAGCTCTAGTTCTTCCAGAACAACACCCGAGCCATTTAGCCGTGGAGCGAAAAGATGCTGCTAATTTTGGCTCTCTTACTTTGCATCGCGATAAAACTAAGTCAGTTTATATCGAGGACCCGTGGAATAACAGCCTAGAAATTATGCTAATAAATCAAAATGAGTAAGGGAACCCTTAAGGTATACTTCGATGGACAATGCCCTCTTTGCAGACGGGAAATAGATTTTTACCGGAAGAGAAGTGGGGGTGAAAAAATTACGTGGATTAATATTGAAGATGGGACATTTGATGGTTCAACCTTGGGACTTACTAAGAAAAGACTTAAAGCCAGGTTCCATGTTGTAAAGGATGACAGTACAGTATTTTCCGGTGGTTATGCGTTTCTTCAGCTTTGGAGTTTTATCCCGGTATTTTCTTGGGTAACTAAGATCCTAGATAGGTCATTTTTCCCTAGTCTCTTGGATAAACTATATGATCTATTTTTAATTATGAGACCAACTTTACAAAAAATTTTAATTAAAATAGAAAATGAAAATAGAAAATAAAAAGTCCTTTTGACCTAATTTAAGTTGTAAATTTAGATGAAAAATAAAGTAGAACAGACAGTTGCTATTATAGGGGCAGGCGTGACAGGGAGCGTTTGTGCTAGTATATTGAAAGATAAAGGTTTTAATCCAATAATTATAGAAAAAAGTAGAGGCTTAGGAGGAAGATTAGCAACTCGCAAAACAGACTCGGGGCTGTGTTTTGATCATGGCGTTCAGTTTTTCACATCTCATTCTGAGGGGTTTCAACAATTATTGGATAAGTCTTTAAATATAGGAGCCATAGAGACCTGGTCCCCTAAATTATTTGACGACGGAGTTGACGTAAGCGCAAATTGGTTTGTTGGGCAGCCCACTATGAACGCGCTTGTAAAACCGCTATTACAAAATATACAAATTAACTTCTCAGATGAAGTTAGTTCTATTGTTCGAGAGGGAAAAAATTGGCGTGTCCGAACAACCTCTAATAAAGCTGGAACGTCGTTTGAGAATGTAATATGTACTGTACCTGCTCCTCAAGTGAAATATCTTTTGCCGTCTGAAACAGAATTAGCTAATGAAATCTCAGATGTTGAAATTGCCCCTTGCTGGACACTTTTGTTAGCGTTTGAGCGGTCCCTTAATTTAGATTTTGACGTATGGAAGTCGAATGTTGGGAATGTCACTTGGATTGCTCGGAATTCCTCTAAGCCTTTTCGTGGTGAGAACGAGGAATGTTGGGTCGTACATGCTGGGCCGGAATGGAGTAAAAAGAATTTAGAGATCGAAAATGAAGAGATCACAAGCATGTTGCTGGATGAATTGCGTGCTATTTTTGGAGTAAGTTTTTCAAATTATTTTTATGCAGTGTCTCATAGATGGCGGTATGCCCGCACGATACGACCACTCATGAGGCCATACTTGGGTACTGCGGATAAATCTCTTTTTATCGGCGGGGACTGGTGTTTAGGTTCTCGTGTTGAAAACGCTTATGAGAGTGGTTTTTCAATAGCAAATTCTTTAATTAAAAAATCTAGATAAATCAAAGCTTTATTAATTTTCATGATATATCTTATAATTTGTACCTAGTATTCTGTTAGGGTTTTAGATGGTAGTTTTTCGATGGCTAAGTAATTTGATCTGTAAAAATTTTTGGATTTTATTTTTTGTCCTGGTTTTACCTTCAGTTGTTAAGTCCACGCCTTTAAAAAATACAGATCCTTTGGAGCTCTATCCTAATAATATAGTATTTAATGTTTTTCGTAATGATGAAATCGTAGGAAAACATCGTGTTTTCTTCTCTAAAATAGGAAATGACAAGGTTAGAGTTGTTGCTCAACTTAATCTTCAGGTAAATTTTCTTTCATTCCCAATTTATAAATTTGATTATAAATCAGATGCAGTCTGGAGTTATGGAAAGTTAAGAAGTCTTCGTTCAAATCAGAATGATGATGGAGAAAGCTTAACTGTTAAGGTATTACGAAAGAATGATTGGTTAGTGGTAAAAACGAGAGATGCAGCATTTCGAACCGATATTGATACTTTGCCTACAAATCATTGGAACGCAGAGGTTCTCGTAAGAGATAAAGTTATAAATACTCTGACTGGGGAGCTTTCTTCTGTGCGTATTACTAATCTTGGCAAAGAGAAAATAGAGGCTCAGGCTAAATCGGTTTTTGCAACAAAGTATAAATATTCAGGAGATATAGCTGCCTTAGTTTGGTACTCTGATGGGGGTAATTGGGTTAAGATGCAGTTTGAAGGAAAAGATGGTTCGAGTATAAACTATGAATGCATTGAATGTGGCTTGGGAAAAAAATAGCAAGGAGGCTGTGGGTATTAAAGTTAAAAATCAAGTTGTTTGGATAACTGGCGCGAGCCAGGGAATTGGTCGGTGTCTTGCTCTTAATCTAGCTAAAAGTGGTTGCAAGGTTGCAGCAACGTCTCGCACAGAAGATGACTTAATGTCACTTCAGGATCGGTCAAAAGATCTACCTGGAGAAATACAGTCATATCCCTGCGACGTAACAGATGAAAAAAATATAGAAATCCTTATTAAAAGCATTGAGACTAATCTTGGCCCAATTGACCTCGCTATTCTCAATGCGGGTACGTATATTCGTTTTGGCGTCGATGATTTTTCAGTTAAGGCTTTTAGAAAGCAAATAGAAATAAACACCATGGGAACCGTGAATTGTTTAGCCCCGGTGATGCATAACATGAAAGCGCGCCGTAACGGACACATTGTTGTAGTATCTTCCCTTAGCGCTTATCGCGGACTGCCTTTTGCGAGCGCTTATGGTGCGTCTAAGGCTGCGCTGACAAATATGTGTGAATCTTTGAAACCTGAATTGGATAATTTTAAGGTGAAACTTTCAGTCGTTCATCCCGGATTTGTTGACACTCCGTTGACCAATCAAAACGATTTTAAAATGCCGTTTTTAGTAGATGTGGAGTTTGCTTCGAAACGTATTCTAGCTGGTATTAATCGAGGTAAATTTGAAATCGTATTTCCCAGCACTTTTTCTCTTATTATGAAGTTATTTAGGAGCTTACCTTATTCACTTTATTTTTTAGTTACCAAAAGGATGGTTAAAAAATGAGTGTTCAGACTGCATTCCAAAAATATGCACAATTCCTTGAAAATCTAACGATTGAAGATATTCCTAGTCTGAATAAATTTGTAGCAGATGATGTGCTTTTCACTGATCCTTTTCACCATGTAAAGGGGCTGGAAAATATGTCTAATATTTTTATTAACTTGTTTGAGAAAGTCACAGACATCACTTTTAGTGTAGGAAAATATGCTACCAATGGCTCTACTGTTTACTTTAATTGGAACCTAAATGGCAATTTGTTGGGTAAGCCTTGGGATGTTAAAGGTGTTACGCGATTAGAATTCAATAGAAAAATACAGATAATTGAGCATACAGAATATTGGGATGCTGCTTCACAATTCTATGAGAAATTTCCTATTCTTGGACCATTGTTGCGATATTTTCGTCGCCGAATTTCGAATTGATAGGCATCGTCATTTTTTCTCATCTTGCAGTTTTGAGAATGAAATGGTCACCTGACCAATTTCTATACCAAATTTACTCATCCGCGCTCGATTTAATAGAACACCACCTGGTTGAAGAAACATCCAATCATCAAATTTAACCTTAAGTGTTTTCTCCTTGCTCATTTTAAGATCGAGAACATAAGACCAATTGAGGGAGTTACCAGACGAAATACCAGTGGCGTTACCAATAACATCGTCCGCTTGGCCCTCATAGAGACCATCGCCCTTTTTTGTAATCCGCCATTCACGATAATCTTTTTCTCCATCGCTAAATAGAAAATACTCTTTTAAAATTAGTGTTTTTCCATCCCAGCTACCGTCAATATCAACAGTAAACTGTCTTTTAACGTTACCGAATCTGTCTTCAAATATTCCCCAGGCTTTTGTTTTGCCGTTAAAGTAATCCTCAAGAACAAATTTTGGATTTTCATCTTTGAAATTACTTGGCTTCATTGTCATGCATCCGGTGAGTAAGGTTAGTACTATTATTGTATTCACTATGTATCCAAGGCGATATTTCATTCGCTGACATTCCTTTTAATCCTCATTTCTAATCTTAATAATTGTCGCTTAATCACAGATTGTTTCTTTTCTGTTAACGGATGGTGCCAAATTATTAGGATCGATAATAGCTTTAGTACGACCGGAACTATCGAGTAGATCACTGATAATGCTCTAATATTATTGGTATTTTCTCCACCATTTACTGAAAATCCATAAATTTCTAATAAGGGGAATGCTATTAATATGGAGAGTGCGAGGGCTAGCTTTGTTGCCATACTCCAAAAAGAAAACAGTAATCCGGTTCTATCATGACCTGTTCTAAGGAGTTCATATTCTGCTACATCAGCTTGCATCGATGGCGGAAGGATCATGTCTGCCCCGAGTGTCATACCGGTTATTATTGTAATCACAAGAAAGGCAAACGTGTCGCCGGATTTTAACCAGGGAACACAAGAAAATGCCAAACAGGCTAGTCCCATTGCCATAATCCAAACTTTATGTTTATCGAAATTTTTGCTCAGTTTTAGCCAGAGTGGGATACCTAAGACTGCAGCTAAAAAATAAGCAAACGTAAGTAACCCTCGTTCTAGTTCATCGGCTTTTAAAGCGTACTTTAAATATAATATAAATAATGCCGCCGGTATGCCATTCGCTATCCCATTTATTGTCCAGACTACAACTAATAATCGAAAGGAACGATTGCCAAAAATCCCTTTAATTGCAGAAAGGGGCTTCTCTTTTTTATAAAATTTTGGTATGGTCGTTTCTTTAACTCCGAAGAGTAATACACAAAATAAAACTAATCCAAAACCGATCATTACCCAGCCGATTAATGACATTGATTGTTGCTCGTCGTAACCATTAGTCGATGCAAGTGCAGGAATAGCCCCAGCTAGCATAATTCCGGCTAGCATAAAGAACTCCCTAACCGAAGTTATATTTGTTCGTTCATCGTAATTATCTGACAAGTCCGCGCCCCAAGCCAAATATGGTATGCTAATCATCGTCCAACCAAGGTATAAAACAGTAGTCCAAATTGTCAGATAAAAAGCGCTGGCTCCCGTCTCTGGATTTAATAAAAAAATTGTGCCGACAACACCAAGAATGCCACCTAGTAATATTAAAGGTTTTCTGCGTCCCCATTTTTTCGGGATATAACCGTCAGTCTTGTCGGATAGAATTCCAATTATAGGGTCTGTGATAATATCAAATAAACGAGCAATGAAAATGGCTACGCCTGTTACGGTTAATCCAAGGCCAATTTGTTCTGCGTATATGGCTGGAAGGTGAATGAGCAAAGGAAGTGTTGGCATTCCAAGCGCAAAAGCTGGAGCGCCGTATGAAATATTGCGCCAAAATAGGGTGTTAGCTTTCACCTGCATTATGATTTACGCAAATGAAATTGTCCTACATCGATGGACCCTGACCTAAATCCAGCAGCAGTATAGTCTAAATAGTACTCCCAAATACGTTTAAATTTCTCGTCAAAACCGAGTTTTTCGATTTTGTGCCAACGTATTTGAAAGGAAGATTGCCATTGCTCCAATGTTTGAGCATACGAAGATCCAAACATATGGGCATCTACAAGTTCTAACCCTGCTTTTTCGCTATGTTCTATTAGTTTCTTTGGACATATAAGCATTCCGCCAGGAAATATATATCGTTGGATGAAATCCATACCGTTACGATAATAATCAAAATATTCATCTGGTATGGTAATCACTTGTATCATTGCGGAGCCATTTTCTTTGAGCCGATCTGAAACAGTTCTAAAGTATGTTGGCCAATATGGCTCACCCACCGCTTCGAGCATTTCTATCGAAACTATTCTATCAAATTGGCCGGTCAACTCTCTATAATCTTTAAGAGAAATCGTGACGTTATTTTTGAGATTAGCTTTTTCAATGCGGGTCGTCGCGTAGTCACGTTGTTCTTTAGAAATTGTTACGCCGAAGATGTTTGCTTTCGTTTTTTTAGCCGCATACTCGGCAAATCCACCCCAGCCGCAGCCAATTTCTAAAACGTTTTGAGATTTTTTTATATCTAATTGATCCACAATACGCTTGTATTTTTTATTTTGGGCTACATGCAATTTTTCTTTTTTATTTTCGAATAAAGCCGACGAATATGTCATTGTTGAATCGAGCCATTCAAGGAAAAAATCGTTCCCAAGGTCGTAATGGTTAGCAATATTTTTGCGACTTCCTCTTTTGTTATTTCTGTGCAAAAATCTTGTTAATCTACTAGACAACTTAACAAATAAATTTTCTGTCAAATTTTGATCTAAGGCTACCAGATTTGCGGCACCAAAATTGAAAACACCCGCTAAAGAAGGTGTCGTCCATTCCTTATTTATATAACTTTCAGCAAGGCCAAGGTAGCCGGCTGATAAAAGTCGTTTTAAAAATTTATACGAGTGAATTTTTATAATCGCCTCCGGACCTTCATTTCCGCTATGACATCTTATAATCGTGCCATTTTCTAGTTCAAAGATAATTGATCCGCTTGTAATTTTTTCAGTTGATTTCCGTAGAATTCGATCAATGAATGTTACATTTTTTTGTTTTGAACCCATTAACTTCTGGTTTGTATTTGGCTCGATTATATCACTAGTTTCGACAGACATTTACTTTTACCTTCTAAATTGACGGAGTGGCTTCAGCGAATTTTTAGGTTGAAATTGTTGTTTTACATATCGTTTATGAGGAAAAAATGGTGCACGTTTTATAATTAGCTTCAATGCTTCAAAATGGATCCCTATGATCACTTTAAAGGTCATTAAAGGATAAGATATAATGGTTTTTAATAATGCATGATCATTTAATGAGCCTTTTACACCTGCAAAACTAGCAACGAGTAGTAACCCATCTTTGTCTTCGTCCTTAATAACAACGCTAACTTTGTTTTGCGGAGCTTGCACTAAAAAATTGTATGCACAAGAATCAGGGACAAATGGCGAAACATAAAAATCTTTAGTGCATCTCTGTTTAATTATTTTTGTGCTATGTTCTGCCACAGGCAGAACATAGCAATGTCGTTCTTTAAAAGTATTATGAACTTCGTATACTATTGCTCCTAATTCGGCATTCTTGCGATAGCAAAAGAAAACAGTTAAAGGATTAAAAACATATCCGAGTATTCGCGGATAACATAGCATCTGGATGGTGGTCGAGCAGTTGGATAACCCAGCCTCTTTGAGTTCGTTGCGGATCCAATCAGAAATATTTTCACCGTACCCATGATCTTTGTCGTGAATAGAATAAAATGCTCGTTGATTATAAGATAGTAATTTTGATCGTTTTGCTAAATCTTCTAGTTCATCTATATCAAGAAGCAATGAGAATACTTTATAGCGGAGCCTGTGAGTTTTAGGGCGAAATCGGTGATGCACCACCTCTCCATAGTAAATACTGGATTTAGTATCAGTCACTAGCAACTCTTTCTGAGCCACTAAAACGATAAATACGTCCCGAGTTTGCCTTTATTTTCCATGGCCTTTGAATACCACCAAGTTCTTCAGCAACGGCGAGGCCTGCTTGCAAGGCATCTTCATGAAACCCGTATCCAAAATAGCTTCCACAAAACCAGGTGTTTTTATTACCTTGCAAATGCCAAAGATTTTTTTGTGCGGCCCACGCTCTTATGTTGAAATATGGGTGTTGGTATTGAAAACTTTTGTGTAATAAATTTGGCTCTGGTTCAGATTTTGGATTTACCGATACAAAATATTGGTCCTTATTATCTATAGATTGTAGGAGGTTCATCCAATAGGTAACACTAACGCCGTCAGCTGTATTTCCTAGGAAATTCCAGCTTGACCAGACTTTTTTTCGTTTTGGCATTAGAGATTGGTCCGAATGTAAAATAACACGACTGTTATTGTATTTAAAAGAACCCAGAATCTCCGTTTCCTTCTTCTCAGCATCGGTTAACATTCCAAGTGCCTCATCGGCATGGGTGGCTATTACGACATGGTCAAAAAAATATTCATCTTCAAGCGCGTCAATAATTCTAATCCGACCATCTTTACGAATGATAGATTTAACTTTTTTATTTATTTTAATATGTTGAGAATATTTAGCCGTTAATTTTTTGATATATTCTCGGCTCCCTCCAATTACTGTTTGCCATTGAATTGGATTTTTAAACTGAAGGAGGCCATGACTGGAAAAGAATTTAATAAATGTCGTCGCTGGTTGATTTCGAATATCGTCTGGTTTACTTGACCAAATAGCAGCCCCCATTGGCAAGATAAACTTTTCAATGAATGTCCTTCCATAGTGTCCTTGAGTGAGGAATTCGCCGAGTGTCAGTGTGCTGTCTTTTGTTCCATTAAAATTAAGTTTCTTTGCTTCATTAAAAAATTTATTAATATCACTGAGCATGGTCCAAAAATCAAAATTGAATATATTCGAACGTTGTCCAAAAAAAGAATTTGTATTACTACTGCCAAATTCGAATTTTCCTTGATTCAGTGAAACAGCAAAAGACATATCGGACGCTTGAGTTTTGACATCTAGGTATTTTAATAATTCAACAAAGTTTGGATAATTTGCTTCATTATAAACAATAAAACCTGTATCTATTGGAGTAACAGTACCATTTTGGATTACTTCAACGGTATTAGTGTGTCCACCAATTCTGTCATTTTTCTCAAAAACTGTTAAATTATGTTTTTGACTTAGAAGCCAAGCTGCTGACATGCCTGAGATACCACTCCCTATCACTGCAATATCAAGTGGTTTGTCGCTGAGCGTCGCATTACGTTGCATTTTTTTTGAATTAGTCCTATTAATAACAAACGTTAACGTTATTTTCCAACCTATACGGAGCTTTTTACGGTTTAGATCATTTTTTTGAAATTGATGTGATCTATTAAAAAGCTTTTATCGTAAACTCAGTATGGAACAAGCACATACAACACACAATGTAGGATTTTTAGGTCAGAAAGAGAATAATGTTATCGCTGGACTTTTGATAGGTGTTGAGCGGCCTGCAAGGGATGAGGAGAAAAGTAAAAAAGTGGTGACAAACATTTCTCTTGAAAGAATAAAGCTGAACAATTTACTTGTTGAGTTAGCCTCCAAACGCGACAAGGAGGTGTTTTCGGAATTATTTAGTTACTTTGCGCCACGTCTAAAGTCCATGCTTATGGGAACAGGGACGGATCCCGAGACAGCGGAGGAGGTAGCCCAAGAAGCTATGATATCAGTTTGGCGTAAATGTGAAATGTATGATTCGAAGAAAGCATCTGCGTCAACTTGGATTTTCACGATTGCTAGAAATCTGCGTATAGACCGTTTTCGTCGAGAGAAAAGACCGGAATTTGACCCTAATGATCCTTCGTTAGTTCCGGCAGCTGAACCAATGGCAGATGATCAACTGGCATTAAATGATCGGAAGGCGGTTGTGGAAACCGCTCTTAACGAATTACCCGACGAACAGAGAGAAGTTGTTAAACTTTCCTTTGTTGCAGGGCTTTCCCATCAAGAAATAGCAGACCAATTGAGCCTTCCCTTAGGGACTGTCAAATCAAGGTTAAGGTTATCGTTTGAAAAATTAAGGACTAGTTTAAGGAGCCAAATATGACCTTTCATCATCCACAAGAAGATATACTTATGAGCTACACAGCTGGCGCTTTAGGCGAAAGCTGGAGCCTTGCGGTGGCAAGCCATATGACATTTTGTCCCGAGTGCCGAAGTTCAGTAGCGCTAGTTGAAGAATTGGGTGGTTTTCTACTTGAAGAACATGATCCAGTGCCTTTGTCTGAGCTAGCGTTGACTGTGGCTCAAGAACAGTTGGATCTGCAGGCTGTGGAACAAGTTGCGATTAATTCGGCTGTCGTATCGTCAATTCCTGTCCCATTGAGAGATTATATTGGTGATACTGTAGATGAAGTGAAGTGGCAATCAATTGGTGGTGGTGTCTATCAGCACCTAATTTCAACTCAAGATGGTGACCAGGCGCGTCTTCTACAGATACCTGCGGGCAAATCAGTTCCCGAACATGGGCACGGTGGTCGAGAGTTAACACTTGTTTTGAGCGGAAGTTTTAGTGACGAAAACGGTGAATTTGTTGCCGGAGACATAGAAGATGTCTCTGAGGAAGTTACTCACCAGCCGCTTGCAGGAACAGGCGATAATTGTATCTGTTTGGTGGTAACTGATTCAGCATTAAAATTTAAGGGCCTTATCCCTAGGTTCGTTCAACCGTTTATTTCAATTTAAAATCTAATCTGATGTATAAAATCGGTGACACTATTTTAGTGAACGATAAGATGCAACAGTCCTATACATATACTATAAACTCTGTGACTGGAGATGGTTTCGCTCCAGAATTCCAACCATTTTATACGCCACAAAAAATGCTGGAAATGGGTATATTTGAAGGTAAATACTGCAATGATTGCCGCAAAGAATTCCCGCCAGCATGGTTTAAAAAAGCAAAAATATCGGAAAAGCCTAATCCTTTAGTTAATTATTTTGGTATTAAAAGTAGACAGGCTTTAGGCGTTTGGGTCGAGAAGGGGTGGATTATAGGTCCAGATCCCCGGGGTTGGTTCCAATGGTACTGCCGTTATTTTTTAGGCCGCAGAATGCCCGAAATAGATACAAAACAAATAAAAAGATGGCGGTCATTTAGTCGTCATGCTGGCCAGGTTAGGGCAAATTGTGAACCAGGGGATTGGAGCTGTCGACCCCGTCAGCGACAAGCACTTTTACAGTGGTCCCATAACCCATTAATTTGAATTTTTAAAATTTATTTTACCCCTTTTTATACTATTTAAATTAGATTTTTTGTGTTAGAATACAAGAGCTTGAAAGAATTAGTTAAATTATTTTAATATAATTCATGACAGCCTAGCTTTCTATAAATTTTTGAATGCTATTAAACATCGTTTCGGTGGGTTATAACACAAGTGAGTAAGGGGTTTTTTTTTGGACTCTTTTGAGCACACGTCTAGTCAGTTAGTTGTTTTGGACACGGCAGCAACAGGTGTAGTTGAAGTGCCAGAAACCGCTTGGCTGCGGTATGCTGATTTTATACGTCAAGGCCCTGATTTATTACTAGTTGGGCCTGATGGTAAGAACATACTAGTTGAGAATTATTTTAGTAGCGCCCCACCTCCAATTTTAACGGATCCATCGGGCGCTTCTTTCCTGCCCGATCTAGTCTCCAAACTCGCCGGTCCGGTTGCTCCTGGCCAAAGTGCACAATCCTCCGCTATAGAGAAAATTGAACCTATAGGGCGGATTGAAACTATAAGCGGTTCTGTTGAAATAACCCGCGCCGACGGTACTAAAGGAACAATTGGAAAAGATGATCCTATTTTTCAGGGGGATGTCATCCAAACAGGTTCGGATGGTAGTATTGGTGTTTTACTCGCTGATGATAGTGTCTTCTCGTTGGATAAAGATGCGCGAGCAGTCATGGATGAGATGGTATTTGATCCAGGAGATGAATCCGGAAATTTAAAGATATCTCTGGTTAGCGGCGTGATGTCGTTTGTGAGTGGTCAAATAGCTAAAGTTGATCCGGATGCAATGGTACTTACTACACCCGTTGCAACCATTGGCATCAGAGGGACTACCGGTAGTATTGAGGCAACCGACACGATAACGGTCACGTTAACCCAGGATCCCGATAGTTCTGTGGGCGAGATTGTTGTGACTACTGAAGGTGGTATCCAAGTTCTTAATACCCCTTATCAAGCAACCCAAGTAACAGACCCGAAGCAGCCCCCCTCAGAGAGCTTCATTCTCTCGCCCCAACAATTTTCTGAAAAATTTAGTGGCTCAATGAAGGCCATGAACAATACGTTGCAATCCTCTGGTAGAGATGTTGCTCCTACTCGACCGGGAGATGGGGTCAATCCTGAATTAGACGAAAACGCGCAAGATGAGCCAAAATTTGATCCAATCAAAGTAGCTGAAACTTTAGATAAATTAGCAGAGGCGCGGCAAATAGGTCTAGAACTCAATCAGTTACTAGGAGATCCAGCTAAGTTCAAAGAGATATTCAAACTCCCAAGTTTGGATATTGGCTTAAAGGACAAACCACCGCCTGTGCCGCCACCAGAATTACAAAAAATAATCCAGGCCCTTAGTGCGGATTATAGCGATGAAGCAGAGCTGATAGTTGGTGTCGTTAACACAATTACCGACGCTGCAAATATCGCGAGTGCGTCAGAACAATTAGCGGCAACAAAAAAATCAGGAGTTGAAGCAAGCTTGCTGGCTCAAGGTACCGCCGGTGGATTATTGACACAGTCCGAAGCTACCTCTTTAGCGGCAACTGTAACCAGTCCGTTAGAAGCGCTGGGAGCGGCAAGTGGTGTTGCAGCTTATGGCACCAGTATTATCACATTGGCTGCAACGTTTCTTGAACTCCTGGGTACGGCTAATGCTCCAACTCAGGAAGATTTCAAAACGATTGTATCTGAATTAGTGTTGTTGGCCGCTGAAATCTCGAAGGCTGCTACTGACGTTGCAACAATAGTGGATGCGACAATTACCGCTATTGACAGTGTTGCAGTAGACGCGATTTCGGCTGCTAGTGGTGGAGTAGCTGCTGCTGAAGCAGCTGCCGCTTCAAGTTATGAGGGCTATGTTAACTCTGCGTTATTTGGCCGTTCGGTCGATCTGAATGACCTCGATACAATTATGGATCAAGTCGATTTTAAAGTAAATTCGATCGAAACTATAAGCCAAAATCTTATCCCTAATTTAAATTCAACAATTAGCACCGCCTTTTCTTCGGTTGATAGTGTGTTTGCGTATGCGAAGGCATCGGCGACGGCAGCAAAATCTGCAGTTCAAGCGACCACGGCAACAAGTATGCGTGCCCACGCTGAGACAGCCCTTTCTCAGGCAGAGTTAGCTACTGCGGAAAAAAATACCCTAGATTCAAATATTCCCCTGTCCCAGTTATTAGGGCGTATTGATAATAGTATACGGGATGAAGGGCTGAACATTTATTCGAGCCATTTGGATGCCGACACGCAATCTGATGCTGCGACTGCTGCGATCAAGGCGTCGGCAAGTGCTCTTAAATTTGCCACCCAATATCTAGATGGTACTCTCAGCACGAACTTGACGGATCTAACGACCGCTTTGAGTTCCGCCGCAAGTGCTAAGGCTAATGCAGTAGCGGTAGCCAATAGTGCTGCAGATGAGTTGACCGTTGCACGTGGTAATTTAGCTGGTCTCCTTACCACAGAGTTTATTAAGGTAGCCGAATATGAGGCCCTTAACAGTGCGACTGTCACTGCGATTGCTCGTTTAGACTCTCCTTTGGATGCCCTTTTCGGGTCGAATATTAATTTAGGGCCCCTTGATCGTAGCCAATCAATTAATCAGGAAATTATCGATGTGGCTGCAGATGTTGCCGCCGCTCAATTGGTGGCGGCAGAGGCTCGAAACACAGCTAATGCTAATCCAACAAACTTGTTGTTAGGTACTGAAGCAGCGCTGGCCGAACAATTATTGGCTAATGCTAATGCGTCTCAAAATTTTACAACGCAACTCTTAGGTTTGTTTGAGAACTCGCGAGATGCTGTTCAGGCTGATGCTAACACCGCAAAATCTGCTGCAGATTCTGCAAGCGCATCAGTGGCTGCTGCTCGCAATGATATTACAACTGCTGAGACTGCCGCCGAACTAGCTCTGGCTAATTCAATTTTAGCTGCGGACAGTTACAGTGTGTCGCAATCATCTGTGTCTGCAGCAAATGCCGAGATGGTGGTTGGTAAAGCTGCGGCCCAGGCCCAAATTGATGTGGCGATTGATTTTGCCTTAGCAGATGCAAAGGGGGCTGCAGTGATGGCCGAAACAGCTGTCGCGAACGCTATCAAGGCAACTGAGGCTGCAAAGGTTGCATCAGAGGAATTAACATTTGATCTTAATGCTGCTGTTGATGCTAAGGCTCTTGCTCAGGCTGCGTTTAATTCAGCGGCAAATGCACAGGCTTTGGCTGATCAAGCGTCGGCACGGGCCGCAAGTGCTGCGGAAATTGGCGATAAGCTTGATCACGTAATATCCAAATCAGAAGCTGCCGCTGATTACGCAGCAGCAGCAGCCGTTGCGCTCAGTGCTGCCTCAAGTAGTTTGGTCTTGGCAGAAGCCTACCGAGCACGAGCCGAGTCTTTTCAGACAGCGAATGGAGGAGAATCGGCTGCTAATATCAGCGGTACCGATATAGCTAGCCGGCCAAGTGCCGAACAGGACGCGCAATTGTTAGATGCTATCGAAAATGCTCTGACTGCGGCGAATACGGCAAATGGTCAAGTTGGTGCAAGTTTTAATACTGCGCGTGGATCCGATATTGGGGTTGGCGATGATCGCACCGTCGCAAAAGATGATGCCGTTGTCACGCTGACTAGAACCTCAAATCAGGCGACGACTGAAGCAACCAATGCCGCGGCCCAAGCTTCGCTAGCAGTGTCAGCCGCTGTCATCGCTGTTAGTGAACGTGCCAAGGCTATTGCCGCTGAAGCTAATAATGACGGGCAAGCTGCATCGGAAGCAGCAACGGCTGCTGAAGCCGCTAATACAATAGCCCTTAATGCATTTGAGGCATCCCATCTTGCAAAAAATAAGGCACAATCATTCGCCGATGCTGCGGCAACAGCCGCAGATGGCTTAGGTGTCGCGGCCGCAAGGGTATCGCAAACAGTTTATAAATTAGCCGCTGAGGCGTTCTCGTCATTCACCACGGCTGAAAACGCTTATAAAAATTCTAATGCTGATGCTATTGATGCGCGCGATGCATCGAATTTGCAAACAGCAGAGGACCAAGCCTCTACGCTTGCCCTGGAAGCTAAAACCTCTGCAGCAACTGCAGCTAACCAGGCTGCTGTTGCAGCTCAGGCAGCCGCCGATCAGGCGGCCGCAGATAAGGCAGCTTCAGATGCTGCCGCTGTTTCTCGGGCGGAGGGATTTGCGCTTACGGCTGAACAAAAAGCAGCTTCTGCTAACACTCTGTCTTTGGAAGCAGCCGCTGCCGCAAAAAATGTTAATATCACACTGGCGACAGCTAAAACTAATTCTGCTCAGAAAGCAGCGGATGAAGCTGTTTCGGCAGCTAATGCCGCAATCGAAGCTGCCTCGGGCGCAGGTACCGCCGCCTTGACTATATCGTCGCGTGCCTCATCTGCGTCGTCTGCTGCTCAGTCGAGTGCAGGCTCGGCAGCCGCTTCGCTTACCGTGGCACAAAATCAAAATATTGCAGCCGGCTACTGGACAGATGGAACAGCTTCATCCGATAGGGTTACCGCTGATATAAGCGCTAAAGCTGCCGCTGCTGCTGCATCTCAGGCAGCCTCGTCGGCATTGGCAGCATCCCAGATTGCGGCTCAGGCAGCTGTTGCTGCTGTTGCTCCCAACGTCGCCTTAGCATCTGCACAAGCGGTTGTGGTTTCACAGACAGCGTCACGAGATAACCTGATTGTTAAACGCGCGGCGGCTGATGATGGCGATAACACAGTTGATACCGCTATCGAACAGGTGTGGAATTCAGCTGTGGATCAAGCCAATCAAGCTTTAGCGGATGCAAATGATACAGTAACAAGTGCGCAAGCTGCTGTTGATGCGGTTAACTCTGCTGCTGCTGTGGCACAATCAACGGCAAACGCTGCAGCACAGGCTTCTGCTGATGCATCAACTGTTGCGGCTCAAGCTGCATCTAAGGCCGGTTTTGCTGCTGCCTTTGAAATTGGTTCTCAAGGTGCCGCTCAAACTCGGGCTGATAATGAAATGGGGGCAATAGCTGATGCAATACAAGCGGCTTTAGTTGCTGCTGAAACGCAATCGGAAATTGCGGCAACAAAAGCCGTTGAAGCAGAAACTGCAGCAAGACTAGCTGTTTTAGCCGGTATTGACGGGAATGCAAATGAGGCAGCAGCGCAACAAGTAGTTGCTGAAACGGCTGAGGCAGAATCTTTAGCCGCAACAACAGCTGGGAAGAATTCAATAATTGAAGCAGCCAATGATTCACTAGGTTTGACTGTCTCTTCGGTAACAGACGCGATTTTAGCTATAAATGCTGCTGCTATTACTGCGCAGCAACTAGATGATTCAACTGGAAATCCCACTGCTGCATTAATAGCGGCGCAGGTGGCGGCTGAAGCAACCCAGGTTACCGTAGTAAATTCAATTGCTGCATCCGGAGCCTCAGCTGCCCAAGCCATTGTCGCCTCTGGGGCCAGCAATGAAATAGCAACAGCGCAAGCAAATTTAGCTGAACAGGCAGTTACAGATGCCAGCAATCTTGAAAATGCACTGATTGTCGTGGAGACGGCCAGGTTAATTTCAGCAAAAGCAGCCGCTCAAGCCGCTAATGATAAAGCCAGTGCGGAATTGGCTGAAGCTCAATCTTCTTATGCGACAGCTAGCGCTCTCGAAACAGATGCACTGGCAACTATCGATGCTTCTAACGCCGCTTCTGGTGCTGCGAATGCAGCAAATCAAGCTGTTGCCAATGCGCAGGCTAGCTTGCAGGCTGCACAACAATCTTTGATTCAAGCAACTAATCAAGCAGGATTAGCGCAAACGGCTTTTAATTCGGCATCGAGTGCTCAAGTAATTGATCCTGCAGCTTATCAAACGGCGCAGCAGGCGAACGCAAGTGCCCAATCTGCGTTGGCTAAGGCTGTCGAAGCAGCCGCAGATTCTCAAGCGGCGTTTGAATCGGCACAATTAGCCGCAATTGATGCAAGTGCAGCCTCGGCAACGGCAGCGGTTTCTGCTGCAACAATTAATTTGACTGCGGCTGTTGCAGCAAAGAATGCGGCCCAATTGGCTGCAAATAATGCCCAGGCGGCAGCGACTGATGCGTCCACTTCTAATTCAAATGCACAAGCGAGAGTTGCTAGTGATGGGACATCTTCGGCATCTATAAAAACAGCTGCTGATTTAGCGATTGATGATGCAGCGACGGCCTTGACATCGGCCATTGTTGCAGAGGCCTCTGCGACTAATGCATTGGAGATTTTGAAAACAGGACAGGATGCAAATATTGACGCTTCGATTGCGCGTACTGTTGCCCAAAAGGCTGCCGATGTGGCGCAGTCAGCTGCGGCAACGGCGGGCGGAATTTCGCAGGTTGATACTGTTACGATTGGCGGGTCTGTTGAGAAAGGTGATACCTACACTGTAGTCGTTAATGGTAATAACGTTACCTATACAGTGCTCGGAAGTGAGGGCGGTCTGCCCAGTATTAGAGATCAGCTTGTTACCGCTGTAAATGAAGATCCAACTGTCGGGAATATTGTCGCATCTGTGAAGGGCACGTCGAGCGATGGGCAATTAGTTTTAACAGCTATTAACGCGGGAGTGGCTTTTACGTCTTCCGCGTCTGCTGCCAATGTTGTGGGTGGCGTAAGTGATAATTCAGCCTCATCTTCGACAA
>CAJQSN010000002.1 GCA_905614355.1 uncultured Rhodospirillales bacterium
GATATAGAACGCCAATCACAGAATGTGTCGCGTATGAAAATGTTGGGTGCCGACATAATACCGGTAATCTCCGGTACCGGCACACTCAAAGACGCTATGAATGACGCCCTCAGGCATTGGGTTGCTAACGTTGATACCACATATTATTTGATAGGAACCGTTGCTGGTCCACATCCTTACCCAACCATGGTACGCGATTTCCAGTCAATTATTGGTGAAGAAACACGAGAACAGATAATGGAGCAAGAAGGAAAACTCCCTGACAGCTTAATAGCATGCATTGGTGGGGGTTCTAACGCAATGGGGTTGTTCTACCCATTCTTAGACGATGACGTGCGTATAATTGCCGTGGAGGCCTCAGGTGAAGGCATTGATACTGATAAACACGCTGCTGCCGTAAATGCTGGTGTGCCAGGCGTCCTACACGGCAACAAAACCTTCTTACTACAAAACGATGATGGTCAAATTACCGATGCTCATTCTATTTCAGCAGGTCTTGATTACCCGGGTATAGGCCCGGAACACGCGTGGCTTCATGACATTGGAAGAGCCGAGTATGTTTCTATCACTGATAAAGAGGCAATTGAGGCTTTTCAAATTTGTACGCAACTTGAAGGCATTATTCCAGCACTTGAAACAGCTCACGCAATTGCCCACACAATTAAAATTGCCGGAGATCTTCAAAAAGACCATATAATGGTACTTAACATGAGCGGTCGGGGCGATAAGGATATGGAATCGGTATTAGCCTATTTAGAAGATAATAAATAGTGACTAACATTACTACAGGTACAGAACGTATAAACAAACGTTTCAAAGACCTGAGGAAGGCTGATAGAGCAGGCCTAGTTACTTTTATAACAGCAGGTGATCCCAATATTGAAACAAGCAGTGAGATTTTCCAAAACCTTCCAGCTTCAGGGGCTGATATTATAGAACTAGGAATGCCATTTTCTGACCCAATGGCGGATGGTCCCGCAATACAAGCCTCTAGCTTACGTTCACTTAAAAATGGTAGCTCAGTTCTTACCACTATAGAAATGGTTCGCAGATTTCGCAAAAAAGACAAAGAAACACCAATTATTTTAATGGGTTATTTCAATCCAATCTATTCATACGGTATTGAAAAATTTATTACTGATGCAGCGGTGTCAGGGGTTGATGGACTTATTATTGTAGACTTACCTCCAGAGGAATCAGAAATGCTTGAGCCCGTCCAGAAGGCTGGGCTTAGCTTTATCTACCTGATAGCACCAACAACTGATGTTAAACGCCTGCCAATTATAACCAAACATGCAAGTGGTTTTATTTACTATGTATCAGTCACGGGAATTACAGGCACAACATCAGCAGCTAGCAGTGATATTGCAACGGCACTCAAACAAATAAGGTGTCACACTAATCTACCCATAGCCGTTGGATTCGGAATTACAACAAAAGAGAAGGCAAGAGAAATTGGCTATTATGCAGAGGCTGTCATCGTCGGCTCAGCCTTTGTTAATAAAATTTCAGAGAACTTATATGAAGATGGAACACCAAATGACGGTTGTGTAGAGTCTGTTCTCAGCCTAGTAAGAGAGATATCCGGTGGCCTAACTAATAGTACCAACAATTCAAATTAAATATAAGCAATATGGATCTTCTTCAGCGCCTCAACCAACACCATCCAAAAATAATTGATCTCTCTTTAGACAGAATCATACGTCTCCTAGGTTTACTTGATAACCCTCAAAATTCACTTCCATCTGTAATTCATATAGCTGGTACGAATGGAAAAGGGTCGACGCTCGCTTTTATGCGTGCAATTTCTGAAGCGGCTGGTCTTAAAGTGCATGCCTATACATCACCTCATTTAGTGCGATTCAACGAACGAATTAGGATTAACGGTAAAATTATTAGTGATCAAGAATTACTAAAATTAATGTCTGAAGTTGAAGCTAAGAATAAAAAGTCCCCAATTACATTTTTTGAGATTACAACTGCTATCGCATTGTTAGCATTTTCTAGGATACCTAGTGATTTAGTTTTATTGGAAACTGGTTTAGGTGGCCGGTTAGACGCAACCAACGTTATTACTCGGCCAACTGTAACCGTTCTTACGCCAATCAGTCACGATCATGCCGGTTTCCTGGGTAACAACCTAGCAGCAATCGCACAGGAAAAAGCTGGGATAATCAAAAGTGGCGTTGCCTGCATCACTGCTGAACAGCACCCCCTGGTACTCAAAGTTATTAAGAACCGTGCTGAAAATATTAACGCTCCGTTAAGTGTCGAAAACAAGGACTGGTGGGTAGCTATCACAGGAAATAAAATATCTATAATGACACCAGATGGGCAGATTAACACTCCACTACCAAACCTAGTGGGTCCCCACCAAATACAAAATGCTGGTCTCGGAATTATGGCATTAGCAGAACTGGGCGACAAACGGATCAATCGCCAAGCGGTGGATACAGGCGTAAGAAATGTTGATTGGCCTGCACGGATGCAACAACTTACCCAAGGCCCTTTATGCGCAATGCTTCCAGATCATTGGGAGTTATGGTTAGACGGGGGACATAACCCCGCAGCTGGAGTTGCTATAGCGGCAACACTTGAAAAACTAGAAAATGCGCCAATTCATCTAATTATTGGGATGATTAGCACTAAGACACCCTCTGGCTTTCTAGCACCCTTACAGAAATATACTAAAAGTTTAACAGCTATAAAAATTCCAAATCAAGGCGCTTGTTTTAGTTCTGATGAAATATCAATAGTAGCAAAAAGAATTGGGTTTGTAACAAAGACAGCCAGTTCTGTAGGTAACGCTATAAAAGAAATCGTTGCCACGGAAAAATCACACTCGAGAATTTTAATTTGCGGATCACTCTACTTAGCGGGTGATATATTAAAAGATAATAAATAGGAGAATACTAAAGTATGGCACTCTTAATATTTAATAGTCTTCGGGGTAAGAAGGGAGATTGGGCTAAGTATTTTAATAGCGAGTTTCCGAACCTTGAGGTTCGGGAATGGCCAGATATTGGTGACCCAAAAGAGATTAAATATCTGATTATTGGCCGCCCAACTCTTCAAGAATTACCTCCCTTACCAAACCTTGCGTTAATGTTAACAATGTTAGCAGGCGTCGAGGGTATTTATAGCAATCCAGCTTGCCCTCAAGGAATTCCTTTAGTTAAAGGGGAGCCAGAAGAGGGAGATCCATCCTTAACAGAGTATGGCGTAACCCATGTACTCCGCCATCACCGGAACTTACAAACGTATTTAAATTACCAAAGACAACACCGCTGGCAAGAGATTGAGCAAAAAACCGCAGAAGAACAAAGAATAGGTTTATTGGGCTATGGCACGATGTGCAAACCTATTGCTAGCGTGCTTGTTGATATGGGGTTTGATGTGGCTGCGTGGACGCGCACACCTAAAACAAGAGCCCCTATTAAAATTTTTTCAGGTCTTGGCCAATTTGATACATTCCTAAAGAGAACTGACATTGCGGTTTGTTTGTTACCTTTTACACCAGAAACCAAGGGTATATTGAACTCTAATACTTTTTCTAAAATGCCAAAAGGAGCATCAATCATTAATTTAGGGCGTGGAGGGCACGTCATAGATGATGATCTCATCGCAGCACTTGATAATGGCCAATTATCTGCCGCGACCTTAGATGTTACCGAACCTGAGCCACTACCAATAGACAGCCCGCTTTGGGATCACCCATCTATTACTGTATTACCGCACGTAGCAAGAAGGCCGCCGGTGGCCCAAATTGCGCCTGTATTTATAGAAAATATAAAACGCTTTGAATCTAACAAAGCACTTTTGCAACTCACAGATAGCATTAAAGGGTATTAATTCGTCACTGGTTCTAAAATTCCAAGGCGTAATAGATTTGGTAAACATTTTTTTCGGAAGTTTTCGAGACCTGTGGCTATAGTATCTTTATTAGTAGCACCATCAGTTAATACTTCCTGATTAGCTTCTATTAAACGTTGCAAAACCCAGTCCAAAACCTCGCCACTGCTTGCCTCTGCCATACAGAGGGCAAATAAGGCGTCTTCCATGGTCACTTGAAGACCAACACCAGCATCGGGTGCTAGAAGAGATATCTTGTCTTGTTTGAATAGCCTATTTTTTAAAAACCCAATATTTGAATTCATTGAAATAGAATAACGATCAGAATCTAATTCCAATTTAACTTTATCCTCAGATGCCCTAACGAAGGGAAAAATTTGGCCGCCGGAGATCAAGAATTTCAACGCGTCTATAATTACTTCTAATGATAAATCTTTTAATTTCTCACTCGCTAAAAGGCCTACTGCCGATTTAGGAGTGTCGGACAAAACACTAATCAAGCGTTTAAATATATCATTATTATAATTCAATTCGACTTCGCCAAATACCGCCATTAATTCAAACTCCTCCTCTAAACAAGTTGTTCCAAAAATAATTTTTGAAAGAATTTCAATCTGTTCCTGTTCACTCATTACTTTATTGCTCTTTATAAAAATATCTTTTCTAAAGCGCTGGTTTCTTATTAAATCACCATGGGTTTCAAATTGCTCTCGCGTAGTAAAAGTTTTTAAAAACGTTTGGAATTCAAGCGGTACTGCTAAATCTATAAAATTTAAATGACAAATGGCACTGCCTGAAAAACTAAGCCCTATTTTTCCCATTTCCTGGACTATTTGGTGGAAGAAGTATGGTTGGAAACCATTACCTAATATTCGATCAGCAACATAGTTAATATTTTTAGTTCTTATGTCATTAAAAAATTGATCGGCCGCTACATTCTCGGTGAAAAAGCCAGCTTTATTACTTTGCATAAAGTCTAAATAATCCAAACCAGATTGCGCTTTAATTAAATTATCGCTAGCTATAGCACTCGTGTGAAATGATATAATGTCGCGCAACGGCGCAATCACAGAACTCCCTGGCATCGCCTCATAATTTAAATAGAGAATACCATCTTCTTTTAAATGGTTAACAATAAAATCCTGTAAGTGCTGGCGCGCATCTTTATCAATCCAAGAGTAAATATCATTAAGGATAACAAAGTCAAAATTTGGCAATTCTGCTTTAGAGAGCCTATTAAAATCTAAACATTTAAAATCAATATTAGAACAACCAACCTCCTTAGCCAATTTTGAAGCACCATCAGTATAATTCGCATTATTATCAATACCCAGAAATTGGCCTTCTGGGAACAACTCGGCCAAACCATTTAAAGTGACACCTACTCCACACCCTAATTCACAATAATTAAAACCACTCTCAATCGAGATGGGATAATGACCCGTCAATGTACAAATATAATTTAAGTATAAGGGGTTAAATTCATTGTGATACTGCCACTGGTAATTATCATCCGTAATACCGGGTGTTTTCATCGTCTCTTCCTACAAACCAACTCAAAACAAAACCCTACCAAGTGGGTAGGGTCTTATTATCTCATCACGTTTTTACTATTTTAAATGACTGAATCTATCCATTCCTTAAGTTTACTTTTTGGTAACGCGCCAACTTTTGTCGATGCAACCTCACCGTCTTTAAATAGAATCAAAGTAGGAATACCCCTAACACCGTATTTTGATGGTGTTTCTGGATTTTCATCAATATTGACTTTAGCAATCGTCAATTGGTCACCGAATTCTTCATTAAGTTCATCTAACGCAGGTGCAATCTGTTTACATGGACCACACCATTCAGCCCAGAAATCAACGAGGACAGGTCTCGTAGCAGAAATTACATCGGCATCAAATGAATCATCAGTTACTTGTTTAGACATGCTTTTATCCTATATTCTCTTTTTTTGAATTTTTTTACTTTATACTATCGACTATTAAAATATTATAAAGTTAATTTAAGATTGGCTAAGCTCTTCGTCAAGCTGCGCTATAAATTATTGCCAACTGCTAGGGGTGTATTTTAACAATTGTTCAGTCTTAAGCTCCATCAAATAAGCCCCAACGGTCCATAATAACGCACATTTTATTATCTTATCGGGATAAATATTTTGCAATGCAGCCCTATACATGGCCATTTGCCGCAAATATATTGCAGCCACTCTTGCAGGAGTGGTTGGTGGGGGACGGTTGGTTTTAAAATCTACAACTAAAACTTCATTTTCTCTTACAACTAAGCGATCAAGCTGAGCAGATATAATTTGCCCATCAATCATACCAGTCAGAGGCACTTCAGCTCGAGAACCAGGGCCAAATACAGCTGAAAAGTCTGGATCATTAATCACAGATAATGTTTCATTAGTAATTTCCTCTCGTTGTATAGAAGACAAACCAAGTATTTTACGGCCAAGAAACTCGTTGATTATTCGTATTCTTTTCTCGGGTACTAAATCCGGAAGGGTTTGTAAAAGTTTGTGAATAATCTGTCCACGCTTAAACTTATCGTCATCACCAGACTGAAGAGGCGATAATACAACCGGCTCCTCTCCACTTGGTTTCGATGGAGTTAAGACTGTTGGCGGCAAAGGGTCGTCAGCGGGGAAATTAAATGCCCACTTAGGTAAATTTTTAAAATGTAAACCTAACAATTGCTCAGCCCCGATAATTTCGGCATTCTGTCTACATGTTAGTCGAAGCACCTGTGAACTTGCAGTTTCCCCTGCCTCTTTTAAATACGGGTCCGTAAACTCATCACAAATTTCTGAAAGACCCCTTTGAATTATATTATACCAACAATGCTCAGGTGGTTTATTTTTTGTCTGCCAACCACAAATATATAGCCTGTCTTCAGCTCGGGTCATTGCCACGTAAAGCAAACGTTTATATTCTTGATCGCGGCGTTGACTGACAACCTCTTGTTCACTCTTGCAGACCTCCTCAAAGAGACCCTGTCTTGCGGGCCATAATACAGCTTGGTCTTGTCCTTCTGAATTCTGGGACCATAGCAATGCCGATCCTTTCATTGGAACCTGGAACGTATCCGGTAAAAAAATGATAGGTGCTTGTAGGCCTTTGGCACCATGTATTGTCATAACACGCACAGAATTTTGCGTTGCCTGTTCGAGATCTCGTTTAATTTCCACTTCACCAACAGCCACCCAATGCAAAAACCCCTCTAGAGAAGCGGCATGAGATTTTTCATACACTAAAGCTAGGTTTAGAAATTCAGATATAGGGTCTAATGCATCTGGACCTAAACGAGACACTAATTTTTTTCGACCATTATATGCACCTAACAGTTCACCAAAAAGTTCAAATGGAGGAATAAAATCAGCTCGCGCCATAAAATAAGAAAGCTCTTCATGAATCAATAAAAATTGCGGGTCTGTATTTTTATTCTTAACGAGCGAGTGCCAAAGCGAACCATTACGTTGATAAGCCAACCTAAATAATTGCTCTTCGTTTAAGCCAAATAAGGGTGATTTAAGCAAACTTGCAAGTGTTAAATCATCTTCAGGTAACAACAGAAATTGGCCAAAAGCTATCAAATCCATTACTGCCAATTGCTCAGTCAGGATCATTCGATCTACACCTGCAACACGAATGTTAAGTTCTTTCAAGGAGCGAACCATATCTTCGACGAAGCCCGTGCGGCGCCTAACAAGAACCATAATATCCCCAGGCTCAATTGGACGACCCTTTGCCTCTAACAACTCTTTATCCCGCAACATTATAGAAATACGCCCTGCGATAAGCCGAGCTAATCGAGTTTGAGGCGCATCACCCCTGATCCTCTCGACAGGAGGCTTCCAAGGGGTTGGCGGATCAGACGAACGGGGTAGAACGGGTGGCCACAATTCGACTAAACCTCCCTCATCCCTTCGCCAAACCTCATGCTTAATACTCTGACCGTCAAATGTCACACCGTCGGCAACATCCGGTAAAGTAAAGACGGCATCAACTGCAGACAAGACAGCTTCAGTTGAGCGAAATGATACTTCCAAATCGATTGGCCGCCAGGTCTGTTGAGCATTTTCTGCCTGTTTAGAAAAAAATGACTTCATTTGACCAAACACAACGGGGTCGGCACCTTGGAATGAATAAATAGACTGTTTTACGTCACCCACAACAAAAATGGTAGGTACAGTCTCGTGAGCACCAAGACCAGCAAAAAACTCCTCGGCTAGTGCCCCAATAACCCCCCATTGAGCAGGACTAGTGTCTTGAGCTTCATCCACAAGAATATGATCTATACCGCCATCAAGTTTAAATAAAACCCAGGGAGCTAACCCCTGACGGTTTAATAACTCTCCTGCCATTAGAATAAGGTCGTCATAATCTATTAGTGCTTTAGCTTCTTTTTGTGCTTGGTAATTAGCTAACAAGGTCTCTCCAAGCACTAACAAACTCGAAGTACTATTAGCAATACTAACAGAACGCCAGTGCAATATTATATTCTGAAGACGCAGACCTTCGTCTACTAGAATGTGGGCAGCATCTGGCGCCTTTTTCTGCGCGGATTTGGTAATTAGTATTTTACGAACATTGAAATCACGCTTATTAAAATCTGTTAGAAATATAGACGCATAATCAAAAAATGAACTAGTGCGGGTTGAAGGCTCATCTAACCATGCTTGTATGCGTTGTCCCCGTACTACATCTTTTTCATTACCTTCACTAAGGGCCAAAATTGCTAATCGCAATTTCGTCTCGCCCAAATTCACGGTTTTAGAGGCCTCCTCAATTACGCTTTCTATAGTTTCGCCAGAGGTAACTGACATTAGACTTTCTATATTAGCAATCACACCCGAAATACTACCAAACGAATTTATTAAATGGCGCAAACGTCCCCTGGCGTTTGTCAAATCGGCGAGTAATTCAGAAAATTGAGCTTCATGAATATGTGCCGTGACATTGGCTAGAGCTTTCGCTAGACCGGTATCTACACCGCTTCGTGCACGGTTAAATACATTTTCTCGCGCGCTAATTAACATTTCTTCAGCATCGCGCTCATCCATCAAAGAAAAATGTGGCGATACCCCTGCTTCCAGTGGGAAGCGTCCTAATAGAGACTGACAAAAAGCATGAATAGTTTGAATATTCATGCCGCCCGGGGTATCCAAAACGTGAGCAAAAAGTTGTCGTGCACATTGAATCAAATTATCTTGAACCGGAAAACCAAGTAAATTATTCAATTCTTTGCGAAGAGCGCTATCCTCTGCCATCGTCCATTGGCCCAACCGATCCAAAATACGAAATTCCATTTCAGCGGCGGCTGCTCTGGTAAAGGTTAAACACAAAATACGTTGTGGTTTGATCCCGGTTAACAACAAACTCAAGACGCGGTCCGTTAATACTTTTGTTTTCCCTGTTCCGGCTGATGCTGATACCCAGACCGATGCTGCTGGACTAGCAGCAAGATTCTGTAATTGATTTGGGTCCATGGAGAAGTTGTCAAATTTTTTCATGCTCCGCTCCCCTCTTCAGATGTTGACCACTCCTTAACTCGTGCCAAATGCTCATAATCTGAGAATTTAGGCGCATTTTCTGGGCGTGGTCTTGACTCATACGGGGTTCTGACATCATCAAATAGCCTGACTAGAGCGGCAATACCTTCTTTAGCATCGGCCGCTAAATCAGCAGGATTATCTCCAACAGATGACACTTCGCCAGCTGGAATACTACCTCGCAATCGCCAATAATTTAATGTGCTTACGCGCTTTGCAGTAATACCGGCAAATCCCCCAGCCTCAGCAATTAGAGCTTCTAGGGGTAACTGTGGTGAAAATCCGGCAGCCACCTCAAGCTTGCTCGGTGGAGCACCAGTTTTATAATCTATGATACGAAGCGTTCCATCCTTTAATTCATCGATTCTATCGGCTTGGGCAGTCAACTCAAATGAACCGACTGAGGTCTTTATTTCAATAACACCACGCGATTCACTATTAGTTCTTATAAGTTCCCCTCGACGCGCAAACTCCAATTGAACAAACCATTCTGCAATACGTAAAAATCGAGGCCACCAAAAGGCCCATACGCCTGGGTATTTTAAAATAGATTCAAACTTTTTATCGCCAATTTTAACTAACTGCTCAAGTGCGTCTAGCGGTAAGTCATGTGGATATTTTTTTGAAAAAGTATCCATCACACCATGAATTAAAGTGCCATAATCCGAAGCATCCGGAGCAACGTCGAGTTTTGGTAATGAGTATAAGCCGAGAATATATCGAGCATAAATTGCATAAGGATCTCGCATCCAGACTTCAATTTGTGTTACTGAGAGTTTCCTTGGGCGGGAATTAAGTGGTGGACGCGGTGCTGGGGGACTAATTGGCTTAACTTCTTTCGGTCGGTCAAGACTAGAGTGCCAATCAAGCCAGTAACTTGGCTGAAAGAAATTATCCGCAACCTCCGGATCCAGGCCGCCTAATAATTTTTGCAATCGTACCAGCCAACGGGAAGGCACAGTCGGGGTTCCGTCAACTCGAGCCGATCGTGTCATTACAACTTCTGGTGCTAAAAGTGCCTGCTGAAAATCATGGGCCGTTAATCCAATCCGGCGCTCTGGCGAAGGCAATCCAAACTCTTTTCGCATTGGCCGGCTCATCCAGGGGTCCGAACCAACATCAGGTGGCCAGGTCCCTTCATTTAAACCAGAAACAACAATCAAATCTGCATGTTGTAACCGTGCCTCCAATAAACCCCAAATAGCAAGCCTAGGATGGCTACCAAAATTACGACGAGCCACTTGGCCAACCAACAACACGTCCAACAATGCTGGGTAGGATGCACCAGTAATATTACCTAAAGCACCACTAATTTCCAAAAGTCCGGAAATAAAATTAGATGTGACCTCGCCTTCATCCCCAAACCACAAACGTTCGGAGCCTAATTGTTCATGGGTCCCCGCTAAAGACTCAGCAAAGCCTATATGTGCTTTTAAAAGCTCAAAGAGAGATGTCTCCACGTTCGTTATTACTTGGCGAAATTCAGTGCTTATCAATTGTATAAATTCAAGACTTTTCTTAAGGTTGGTTTGATCTTTGGGTAATAATGCAAGCAAACCCTCAATACCTGAGGCCGGACGCGGTCCACGCAGAAACTCAGTCTCTAAGGAGCGAATAAGGCGACGAAATATAACTGGTTTGATTCCTCCAGAAGCTAACGGATGCTTGCAAACAGCTAAAAAATCAACGGGTAAAAAATTATTAGAAATTAATTTTGCAGTAAGACGCAAAAACGACCCTGAAACAGTTTGCTGTAATGGAACCCCAGCAGAATCATCAATACTGATCCCCCAACGACTGAGTTCACTCGCCACCCTCCGAGCGAGACGTCGGTCCGGCGTTATGAGGGCACCAGTTTTATCAGGCACCTCGAGAACACCTCGTAATATTAATGCAATCACACCCGCCTCTTCGTCAGGACCCGCACAGGTGATATTTTCTACACCTTGGAGGGCCTCTTTAGGCAAAGGATCTAGATATCTCCAGTCTGCCACTTTTTCAGCAGGATGCATGACATTAGATATTAGATCTCTGCGCGAAGCAGGTGCAAATTTCTTCGTGGAATCGGTTGTTTTATTAATTTCTATACCTGGCCAATTTTGAATATCATTTACTGTTAAATTCATTTTAGCTAACAAACTAAATAAACCATATTGGGGATGAGTTTCTGTATCACGTACGTCGTCTGGGTTAAGTGACAAATCCAAACCTGGTAAAAGAACAGTACCTTCAGGAAAACTAGCAATTAAGGTTAACAAATCTGCGGTCACGGGGATACTACCAGTCGAACCTGCAGCAATTACGGGATATTGTGGTATCTGTTTCTTCCAATAGGAAAGTTGTGCGTTCATTATAAGATTACGCCGTTCAGCGGGATCAATGAGACCTTTTTCTTCTAGAACACTTGGCCAAAATTTTGTTATAACCTCTAGGAATTCGAGAGTAACCTGCCAATGTTTTGCATACTCTTCAGGCACTAAGGCCGTTAGGTTTTCAAAGTTAAGTTGTTCTGTCTGTACTTGATCAAGCAACCTGCCAAGCTCGCTCGCCAATAGTGCCGCCTGTTCGACACTAACCTGGTCACCTTCGAGAACTTGAATGCGCTTTGTTAACATTAATTGACGATGAACACTTGAAATTGCATCTGGAATATCAACGTTAAATTTTGTACCGGACTCCTCCCATCCCACTATAAAAAGTTCTTCTTCATCAAGATCACCCAACGGTAAAATCCGCGGTAACAACATTGGCGCACCCTTACTTTGACGCAAAAAGGCATCGCGAAGAGACCTTATTGCACGACGCGTTGGAAGAAGAACTGTAAAATCTGCTAATTCAAACGAGCTCTCAGATGCCCTCACAATCAAACCAGAAGCTAAAGTATCAACAAACGGCATTTCTGCGGGTATATTATAAACCCGCATATGTGATGAAGCCGTCATTTCAGATTCTCTCCAAAATTAACGATGTCTTCTACCTGAGTATCGCTGCCCCATATAAGATTCAGCATCTAATAACCCGTCTGGGGTTCCTATGTGAAACCATTCTCCATCATGGGCAACTCCATAAAGACGGTCAACTTCAATAGCTCTATCATAAATAAGATTTAACGAGAACCTGCCGTCGGGAGTATCTTTAAAAATACGCGGATGGATAATCTGAACACCAGTGAAGAGATAGGGTGTTATTTCTTTTTCTAACCGCCGAGAAAGCTTACCAAGAGGATCAACCTCAAAATCACCATTACCTCTATAACCATAAGCTTCTACCGTAGAATGTAACAATAATAGCGCATCCATTTTTGTGTCATCCCACTGCTCTATCATGCGCTCCAGAGCCATGGTTGGGCCGTTTAGCCAAAATACATCCGCATTTGAAACATAGAATGGCTCATTACCAAAATGCTCTAATACTTTTTTTACACCTCCGCCTGTTTCCAACAAATTATCTTCTTCCGAAGAAATAATAATTTCCAAGTCATCGCGGCTCGATAGATGCTGCTTAATTTGATCTCCTAAATAATGGATATTTATTACTGCACATTCAACACCCGCGGCAACTAAGTGATCTAGGGTATAATCTAACAGCGTTCGATTTGCTAATTTAACCAATGGCTTCGGTAAGTTAGCCGTAATTGGTCGTAACCGCCGACCCAAACCAGCCGCAAGCACCATAGCTTTTTTAGGAACTATTTTTACCCTAATATTTGGTTTTTCTACTGGTTTATTAACCACTAATTTTCAACCTTCTTAGTTTAATGGATGGCTAGTACGATATTTCACTGGAATATGCCCATCCAACCATTCTTTCAAAATTCTCAATTCAGGACTACAGAAAGCCCTATCTAACAAGTTCCAACACCGCGAAATATGGGCCAGGTAGCTAGATTTTCCATCTCGTATGGCCAGCCTAGAAAATATCCCAATAACTTTACAATGTCGCTGAGCTGATAATATAACATAATCTTTATAAAATTCATTTTGATCTAATGCAGGGAATGCAGCATAATAATAATTTAGAAGATCGTCGGTTAAACTAGGTTTAAGATCACGGCGCGCATCCTCAAACAGAGACATAAGGTCATAAGCAGGGGAACCTCTGACAGCATCCTGGTAGTCCAGTAAACCACATTTTCGAATACCATCCCTATTTGGTAACCACATTAAATTATCAGCATGAAAATCTCTCAAAACCAGAGTTTCGCGATAAATTTTAATATTTAAAAGTAATTCTTGCCAAATATTCAGAAAATCATCCTTCACACAATCTGGTACAGTACCGCCAAATATCCCCGCCATATACCAATCAACAAAAAGGGTTGCCTCAGCAAGTAATTTTTTATCGTCATAACTCGCCAAGTCATCAGGGACCACTTTTGATGGCTCACGTCCATGTAAATCAATTAAAACATCTATAGCGCTTTGATAAAGCCGGTTTTCATCAACCCCCGCAGCTAAAGCATTAGTAAAAGTTGCATCGCCAAGATCCTCTAGCAATAAAAGACCAGAATTGACATCTATAGCAAAAATACGCGGAACAGAATAACCAAGTTTTATTAAATGTTCAGTCATGTTAATAAAAGGAAGCACACCTTCTTTAAGTGGTGGCGCGTCCATTAGTATGGCTGTTTTATCTTCAATCTTAATTCGCTCGTAACGCCTGAAAGATGCATCTCCAGCAAGCAAACTACGTGTTGCTCCTACCCAACCGGCCTTCGCTAAAAATTCGTCGATTAAAAGAGATCTCTCCATAACTACACAGATATCCGTGCCAGTCTATTAACCCAATTTTCGCCATAACCTACTAGCATAACATGACGAGCGTTCTCGTCTAGACCGTTTGTAAAAAAAATATCTAACCGCTCAGAAGGTAAATAAGTCTCCATGCGATCAGGCCATTCAATCAACGATATCCCATCTATAAATGCGTCCTCAATCCCGAGCTCAAAGATTTCTTCAGGCCCTTCAATTCTATAAAGATCAAAATGATAAACGTTAATACTAGGCAATTCATAAACTTGAACGAGTGCAAAGGTGGGACTGGTCACCTCACCTGAGCCACCCAGTGCTGTAATAAAAGCGCGGGCAAAAGCTGTTTTACCCAGACCCAAATCCCCGGTGAGTGCAATTATATCCCTAGGTTCTGCAAGATCAGCTAATTGGGACGCCAGCACGCCAGTTGCCACCTCACTTTTGAGAATAAATTCATATTTATTTTGGCAATCACTCATGAGTTAGTTTTACGTATTCTACACCAGCTATAAAAGAGATTTCTCCACTAATTAATTTAATGTTCCTACATTCGGTAAAAATAAGCTGACAGTAGTACCCTGATTAAGCTTTGATTTAATTTTAACCTCCCCACCTTGCAGTTCAAACAAGGCCCGAACGAGTGTTAATCCTAGACCTGGCCCGTGTTTTATCGAATCATTTAAATTACCGCGTTCAAATCCTATAAAAATGCGCTCTAAATCGGCCTCAGGTATCCCATTGCCTGTATCCCTAATTTTAATCGTAACACCCTTAAAATCTCGGTAGGCAGATATCAATATTATACCGCCAGAACCGCTATAAGTTATTGCATTACCAAGCAAGTGTAGAAGGCATTGTCTGAAGTATTTTTTATCAGCATTAATCCAGCCAATACCTATGGGACAATCAAATTCTAACTTAAGTTTTTTCTGACGAGCCCTTTCTTTTACTAAGCCTAGTACATTAATTAGATTACTATGAAGATCAAAGCTTTCAATATCGCATTCCAACAAACCAGCCTCAACTGCTGATAGGTTCATTACATCGCTTACCAATTCAGAAAGAGCATTAGATGCTTTACAAATACCATCAGCATATTCTTGCTGGCGTTGGTTTAAAGTACCAAAGTAATTTTCCGCCAAAAGCTCGGCAAACCCTATAATAGACGTTAAAGGTGTGCGGATTTCATGGCTCAAATTAGCTAAAAATTCTGACTTCAAACGGTCTGCCCCCGCCAAAAGCTTGGCACGTTCTGTCATTTCTAATGCGCGTTCTTTTAAGGTATTCTCTAATTCAATACCATCGCTAATATCAACATAACGCAATAACACTGCGCCGTCTGGCAACGGAATGTGTGCGCCTTCTAGGGTAACACCATTATTACAAATTATGTGTGTAGTTCCTGGATTGCGTCCCAGCAATCGTCCAGATAATCTAACTCTTTCTTCTGGCCAATTTTTCATAACTGGTAAAATTTTTCGTGTTGCGTCAAGAAAATCTGTCATATGGAAATTGTTGGAAAGTGAATCGTCTGGGATCTGCCAAACTAAAGCAAAAGCCGGATTATGGAGCCTCAAAAAACCATTGCTGCTAAAAACTGCTAAACCGTCTTGCAAATGATCCAGCGTCATCTGATGAACCTGTAAAAACTCATTAAATGTCCGCTCTAATTTGAGCTTCGGGGTTAAATCTTCTATAATAAAAAGATATTGTTCTCCATTTAGCGGGGTAAATTTAATGGTAAAAGCTGATCCATCTGGCAAATGCCATTCTTCAATAGATTCAGTGCCTGAAATAGCTATATAATTTACGTGTGAGCGAAATTTTGCAAAGTTGGTTTGTTCAGGCAGCATTCTTTTGTCACGGAGATATTCTAAAAAAAAGATAAGCGTGGGTTTTTTTTCTAAAAAATTAGAATCCAGGCGCCAAAGTGCATAAAATGCTGCATTGCCAGGCCCCATATATGGTCTTCCCTGAACATCAACGCTTATCACTGCCACGGCAATTGGGAGGAGCTCTATTACAGATAGAGTATTATCTCTTTGGACTGGTAAAACCACAGGTAAACTTTAGGCGAATCTAGCGTATTCTTCAAGAATTGAGGCAATATAACAAATTAATTTTTATAAAAATATAATAATCTGTTTTAATTAGCATTCTAATAATATCTAAATTATGCAGGATAAAAAATTTTTCGTATTAAATTAATGTGTTTTACCAATCCGATCCGCTTTCTTAATAACGGTAATGTTCTGGTTTAAAAGGTCCAGCTTTAGATACGCTAATGTAGTCGGCTTGTTCATTCGTAAGTTCAGTCAACTTAATATTGAGTTTTGCAAGGTGTAGCAGAGCTACTTTTTCATCTAATTTCTTTGGCAAAACATAAACCTTGTTGTCATAAGAATCTGAATTATGCCAAAGTTCTATCTGAGCTAAAACTTGATTAGTAAAAGAAGCAGACATGACAAAGCTTGGATGACCTGTCGCACACCCGAGGTTTACAAGACGACCTTCGGCTAACAAAATAATACGCTTGCCATCCGGGAACTCTATTTCGTCAACTTGAGGTTTTACGTTGTGCCATTTTAAATTTCGAAGTGATCCAACTTGAATTTCTGAGTCAAAATGCCCTATATTAGAGACAATAGCTCGATCTTTCATCTCACGCATATGTTCAATTGTAATAATATCAATATTACCTGTCGTAGTAACAAAAATATCTCCAATCGCGGCAGCTTCATCCATGGTAACAACCTGATATCCTTCCATAGAGGCTTGTAGTGCACATATGGGATCAATTTCCGTTACCAAAACACGAGCACCTTGGCTACGGAGTGAAGCAGCCGAACCCTTACCAACATCGCCATACCCGGCAACAACGGCACATTTACCTGCTATCATTACATCAGTAGCACGTTTAATTCCATCAACTAAACTCTCACGACAGCCGTATAAATTATCAAACTTTGACTTTGTAACCGAATCATTGACGTTAAAAGCAGGCACTTTCAATGTACCATTTTTTTCCATCTCATAAAGGCGATGAACGCCAGTAGTTGTTTCTTCGGAAAGGCCTTTAACCGCATCCAAAAGTTCGGGTCTTTTTTCATGCATCAATAGAGTTAAATCGCCGCCATCATCCAATATCATATTTGGAAGCCAGCCATCTGGTCCTGTAATAGTTTGTTCTATACACCACCAAAACTCTTCGTCCGACTCACCTTTCCATGCAAATGTAGGAATACCAGCCTCGGCCATTGCCGCTGCAGCATGATCTTGAGTTGAAAAAATATTACACGAAGACCATCGTAATTCTGCCCCAAGGTTAATAAGCGTTTCCATTAAAACGGCAGTTTGAATGGTCATATGTAAGCAACCGACAATACGGGCTCCTTTAAGTGGACTTTTACCCACATATTCATCGCGCAAAGCCATTAACCCAGGCATCTCCGTCTCGGCAATAGTAATTTCTTTTCTACCCCAATCAGCAAGGGAAATATCTGCAACTTTGTAATCGGTCATTTTGTGTTTCTCCGAGAAATATACGCAATTAGTAAATGTTTGTTGGCGGTGGTATCAGGGTAGCAATTACTATTCAAGTAATAAGATATAGTGAACAAAGCTAATATTTAATCTTATCTAAATTAATTTTAATTTTCTCCAAATTTATCCTCTATTAACACAGCGATGGCCTCAAGTGCAGCCGCCTCATCAATTCCAGAGGCACTCACTTCAATCGTATCGCCTATAGCTGCCGCTAACGTCATCAGACCAAGAATTGAATGTCCCGTTACTTTTTGACCATCTTTGGATACAGTAACATCCGCACTGAATTCAGTCACTAGCCTGACAAACTTAGCCGCAGCCCGAGCATGGAGACCCCGTTCATTACAAATGCTCAAAAGAACACTTTTCAAAATATTATCTACTTTTTATCGGTTATGACCATTCTAGACGCTATATTTATATATTTTTTACCTGCTTCTTGAACTTTCGTAACGCAATCTTCGAGATTTTCTGCGTCACGACAACACGCAAATTTTACCAGCATCGGTAAATTAACACCAGCAATCACCTCTAGCTTAGCTTCATTCATAATTGAAATTGCCAAATTACATGGTGTACCCCCAAACATATCTGTCACCACGACCACCCCATCTGCTGTATTTACATTTTTCACCGCACTCATAATATCAGAACGACGTTGATCCATATCGTCCTCTGCCCCTATACATATGGCCTCCACGTTCTCTTGGGGGCCAACTACATGCTCCATTACCCTGATGAGTTCATTAGCCAAATAGCCATGTGTAACTACGACTAAACCAATCATTTTATAGACGATGTCCTTGCTTCATTATTAAACGATTAATTTTTGTACTCGCATACATTATTTGTCAAACCACTTTAATAACTGATCAGCCTCAAAAGCAACATTAAGGACCCATCAATGGCAACAAAAAAGTCTATTTATTTTTTATTTTCATTTTTTTAAATAAAATTAAACATTATAATACCCCTAAGCCTCCTAACCGAGAAAAGTTATAAAATGAATTCTATTTTTTTATCTAAATAACCTAAAATTATTTTTAATTTTGCTAGAACAGAACTTTCAAAGGCATACATATTGATGACCGGTACAGGAATATTTTTAATTAATTCTTCTTTTATCAAAGGAATTCGCTGTATCTCATTGCTAGGATCCAACTCAACAATCAAGCAAAGCCTGATATCTCTTACATATTCGATTTTTATCACCCCAACACCTCTGACTTCGATTAAACCAGAAAGGCTGTCCGGCGGTGATAAATAAAGCTCTTGTTGTACCGCTTTTATAACAACCTGGTCATCGGCTATTAAGCCTGCACCATCATCAATCAAACGCAATGCTAAGTCTGATTTTCCACTACCTGATGGCCCTCGGATTAAAATCCCAAAGCCACAATAGGTGACGGCTGTTGCATAAAATTGATTCATTTTCATCCCATTATTCAGTTTTTATCAATTAACAGTAAAGCATGCTCCCAGAAGCTTAGCAGCGATATTTCTTAAATTCTTAGCCCAAATATTACCGCCATGTGCCCCTAAATTATGCTGAGATATACTTAAACCTAGGCCTGAGTGAATCTGAAATTTTTCATTTTCTAATTGCTCATTATAAAATCGGTCAAAGGCAATTACTTTGGGTACCCGGTTGTAATCCCTGCCACTCATCGTCAACATAAATTATCACCATCTCATTTTCCAAATTTATTCTCAGACAAATGCCTCCATAGAAAAACATTTATAAAATTAATTTTAATAACCCCAAATGAATGCCTCAGAAAGCATGTTAAACCT
>CAJQSN010000003.1 GCA_905614355.1 uncultured Rhodospirillales bacterium
CTATCTCTCCAGGTAATAACGTAGCCACCACCTACCAAGCCAGTTGTAGCCACCTGATATTGGTTACCGGAAATAAAACTGTCATTAACGCGGAAATCATCAACAACGGTCGATCCACTCGCATCAAACTGCTTGGCATAAACATCGTAACTGCTGCCACCATCATGGGCACTATGATCTTCCCAGGCAACGACGAAACCTCCATCTTCTGTCGCTGAAATCGAAGGATCATACTGCGTACTTGAAATATAGCTGTTCACCAGGAACTCACCGCCAACAGTATTGCCCGCTCCGTTATAAATCTGCGCCCGAATATCCCATCCATTGCCGCCGTCATGGCCGCTGCTATCTCGCCATGTAATGACAAAGTTACCATTCTCAAGAGTTGTGATTGCCGGCCACGACTGATCAGATCCACTATGGCTGTTTACCTGAAACTCATCGCCGAGGGCAGTGCCGCTAACATCGTAACGCTGCCCGTAAATACCCCAGCTCGACCCATCCTGATTGGAAGATGCCCAAGCTATAACATAACTACCGTCAGTCAGCCCGGTAACCACAGGTGTCTGCTGGCTATCTTTAGTATAAGTGTTAACCAGAAACTCTTGCTTATCAGAAACTGAGAGAGAAACCTCGCTGCCATCACCAAAACGGATAGCCTCCATATCTTCATTCAGTATGTCGGTTCCGTCATCGCCATCAGCTACATTCATATCCGTAACCTGGGCTTTGAGCAGATCGATCGCATAGTCGCCAGCATCTCCGCTATAAAAAGCGGTATCCTTACCGCCGCCGCCGCTTAAGACATCATTACCCAATCCGCCGGTAAGAATATCATCGCCCTTATTACCATGGATCTGATCATCGCCGGCGCCGCCATCAATATTAACGCCGGCAAAACCTGCCGGTGATACGGTCGTTACTCCTGGTATAGTTCCTGTTGCCGATGTCTGGCTGGTTATCGTCGTGGTCATCGCGAAGTTATCAGCAATACTTCCAGCCTCTGCATTAACGGCTGTAGCGGAGGCTTTAAAAGTTATTCCGCCGCTGACAGCTGTTAGTACAACTTCATCAATATTGGCGCCAATAGATGCAGCAACTTTAGCAGAAAGATCCGCATTCACAGCCTCAACCAAGCCCTGACGAACATCTGGAAGCGTATCACCTGCGAGGGCGACATAGGTTACGGACTGCCCGTCAACACCAACACTATAGGCGTCACCTATCTCAATCGTCCCGGACAGACGCACCAACTCCATGGTGGAACCTGTCACTGTCGCTGTCTCAAGAGATGATTTAAAGGAGACTGGCATACCCGCCGCCGTAAAGTATTGGGCGTAAATACCTAAATTACTTCCGTCTTGCTCGCTGCTCTCCCAAGTCACGACAAAGCCGCCATCATCCAGACCGACTACGGCGGGATCGCTTTGAGTATTTTCTGTATAGGCATTAACCCGGAAATCTTCACCGACAGCAGCCCCTTGGGCATCAAATATCTGAGCCCAGATATCCACACCTTCGCCGTCGTCATGGGCCGATCCGTCATCGTCACGCCAGGTAACAACAAAGCCACCTTCTTTAAGGCTGGCAACAGACGGCTCGTATTGAGAGCCGGAAACGTGTGTATTAATGAGAAACTCTTCGCCAACTGCGTCACCGTCATCATCATAAAGCTGACCGCGAATATCGCTACTGGAGCCGCCGTCATGACCACTATCATCGCGCCAGGTGACGACAAAACCGCCCTCTTCGAGGCCAGCTACAGACGGCTCATATTGGTTGCTAGAAGTATAGGTATTGACCCTAAACTCACCATCAACTACCTGTCCGTTAGCATTATAGCGCTGCCCATAGACGCCATGGCTAGAACCATCCTGACCTTGCGATAACCAGGTGACCACAAAGCCGCCATCTTCAAGAGCAGCGACATCTGCCTGATATTGAGAGTCACTTTTATAGGTATTAACGCCAAAAGAGATGCCGATTGGATCACTGTTTTGATCAAACACTTGCGCCCGGACTTCATAACTACTCCCGCCTTGACCACTGTCATCACGCCAGGTGACGACAAAGCCGCCATCCTTAAGGCCGGTTACATCGGGATTATACTGATAGCCCGAAACATAGGTGTTAACCCGAAACTCTTCACCGGTAGTCTCGCCGTTCGTATCAAAACGCCGGCCGTAAATATCTGAGCTGGAGCCGCCGTCATTATGAGAGCTATCATCATACCAGGTAACAACAAAGCCGCCATCTTCGAGGGTGGCAACTGATGAATGATATTGCCCACTGCCACCCCGGAGGCTGGCAAGTTCATTAACCAGAAACTCACTGCCGATAGCCTCACCCCGGCTATTGGAAATCTGACCATAAATACCGGTGCCACTATCATCCTGACCAGAAGAGGTCCACGTCGTAATAAAACGGCTATTCGATAATGCCGCAATTGCCGGCTCTTGCTGGGAATCTTGGGTATAGGTGTTGACATGAAAAGCTGTACCCGCGTCAGATGAGAGGGTTGTCAGTGTGAGTGTATCCGCTGCAGTCCCACTACCAGCCTCAACAAAAGTTCCCAGATTGCTATCCGCATTTACCGCACCGATCAGACCGGCTCGAATATCTACGATCGTATCATCTGCCTGAGCGGTGTAGGAAACCGAATGCTCATCGACAGTTACGGTATAGACATCACTCTCATAAGAAGACAATGTGAGGACGTCGACCTGATTGGCATAATTAACCCCTTGTGTGAAAACCTGGTCATCGCCGCCGCCCATATTGGCGTGCTCAACGTTGATAAGCGTTGCCACATCATCGTGGTCGCTAAAGGTAATCCTGTCGGTCAGGTCGCCAAGATTAACCAGAAGGTTATCGGCGGCCTCCGTAACGGTTGCTTCATCAGCTTTATCAGTTCCAACAAGCGCCATGATAGTAGGGTTGCCAGTAGCATCAAATCGCTGACCGTAGACTGAAGAATTATGATCAGAATACCAGCTTACCAGGAAGCCGCCGTCATCAAGCGCGGCAATGGAAGGCTGATACTGACTGCTGGCTGTTGTGCTGTTTACCAGAAACTCCGGTGTGACCATACTGCCATCATTCGCATGGACCTGAGCGCGAACGTCATTAGAGGAGCCGTCGCCGTAACCACTGTCATCGCACCAGGTCACCACAAAGCCGCCATCCTTCAGACCAACAACATCCGGATCGTACTGGGACGAGCTGATATAACTGTTTATCCGAAACTCGCCAGCAACTTCCGTACCGTCAGGGGCAAAAATACGTGCCCAAACATCATTGCT
>CAJQSN010000004.1 GCA_905614355.1 uncultured Rhodospirillales bacterium
CTATTTTAGATTTAACACGGGTTCGTTCTGGGCCAACGGCCGTCCGCCAACTTGCGGATTGGGGCGCTAATGTTATTAAAGTTGAAATGCCCGCCAAACTTGATAAGTCTGCTTTAGGTGGACCACGAGAGGGCTCTGACTTCCAAAATTTACATCGTAGTAAACGTAGCCTTAGTTTGAATTTGAAGACTGAAAAGGGCCTATCTATTTTTAAAAAACTTTCTGATCAAGCGGATGTTGTTGTTGAAAACTATAGACCTGGTGTGAAGTTTCGTCTTGGAATCGACTATGAAACTTTAAAACAGACAAATAAAGGGCTGGTATATGCAAGTATCTCTGGCTTTGGTCAGGATGGGCCTTATAAAGATAGACCTGGTTTTGATCAAATAGCACAGGGTATGGGTGGATTAATGTCAATTACAGGTGCTCCTGATGGCGGACCAATGCGTGCTGGAATACCGATTGCCGATCTGACCGCGGGGCTCTTTTGTGCCCAAGGAATTATGGTTGCTTTACTCGAGCGTGAGGTCTCTGGAGAGGGACAGTGGATCCAAACATCGCTTTTACAAGCACAGGCATTTATGCTTGATTTCCAAGCAACCCGTTGGTTGGTTGATGGGGAAGTGCCAGGCCAAGCTGGCAATAACCACCCAACTATTATTCCTATGGGAGTATTTAAAACTGCGGATGGGTATATGAATATTGCTGGTGGCGGCCAAGTCATGTGGGAGCGGCTCTGTCAGGCATTAGGTTTGACCAAATTAATCACCAATCTGGATTATAAACACCCGCAAGACAGGTCGACTAACCGTAGTGCATTAAATTTGATACTTGAAGAGAAAACCCAAACTAAAACCACAAATTATTGGGTTGTGTATTTAAATGAACGAAGTGTTCCTTGTGGCGAGATAAATTCTATTGATGAGGTGTTTAATAATCCACAGGTAAAACACCTTGGTATGGCACAAAAAGTCAATTCAACAGAACGTGGTGAAATTGAGTTGGTTGGCCAGCCAATTGATATGAGCCGCACGCCAAGCTTGCTGTCTGTGCAGCCGCCTACATGCGGTGAACATAATGATGAGATTCTGCATGATCTTGGGTTCAGCGAAAGTGAGATATCCGAGTTACGGATGAAAGATATAATTTAGTCTTAAATTAATTTATGTCAGTTAATTTAGTGAGATTGTTGTCAAGTGGTTGTGACTGAGGGACCTTGTTTTCTTGGGAACCGGATAATTAGTGTCAGGTCAGTATAGTTTGTGTTTAATGTTAATATAGGGATGAAAATAGCATAAAATGGTAACTAAAGTATCCAAACAATCTTATACAATCCCTTGTTCCTCAGTATTTCGCGATGTTGTCATAGAGCTAGCAGAAAGACGCTCTGTTAATGTGGCTGACCTGGCACGTTCAATCCTTTTAGTGTTACCTGAGGATATTATTAAGAATTTTTCTGATCCTGGTGAACCCCAGCCCAGAGATAGAGAACAAGCTATTTTAAAGTCGGGGCCATCTAAGGGCCGGCCGTGGAGGCGTAAACCTCGTTTACAGGTCAGGTTAACCCCAGGTTATGATATTTCATTTGTTAGACGTGCTTTGAATTTAGCAGTGTTTGTGGATAATGACCATTATTCGGTCGATGTTCGGAGGCTTGAAGTTGAGACGTTAGATAATTTTAGTCAAGTGAACCAAAATATCACAGCTTCTCAGCACGATGTGGCAAATCAGTTAGTTCAAGATACTGTTAAAGAAAAAAACCACGAGAGGAAACGTATGTGCGAAGTGATATCCGCGCTTGCATTTACACCATTACCGGATGGATTATCTAATAGAAATGATGCTCTGCATGTCATGGGATTTTTCCCCTCTGAGCACCCTGACCGTAATGTTGTCCGTTCAAAATTTAAGTTACTAGCAAGAATTCATCACCCAGATAATAATTATGGGAGCCATCAACGGATGAGCCAATTGAACGCCGCAATGGACTTGTTGGATTCTTATCAGTAGCTTTAGGCGCACAATTACGCCCCATGGTTTATTAATTCGCGATGGGGTTATATGCGTTAAATTAATAGAGCAAAGGATTTTGATCGACGGCCCTGCCATCTTTACTGTAATTAGGCAGTGTCGTCTTAAGCCACGAATTAAAAAAGCCTGGTTGCTATAGCTTCCAGACTTTTTTTAATTTTTTGTTTTATCGGCGATCGCCCAATAGATGTAAAAGCATCATAAATAGGTTTAAGAAGTCAAGATAGAGACTTAGCGCTCCCATTACAGCTTTTTTTGTCGCTGTTTCTGAATGCTCGCCCTCAACGTACATTCTCTTGATATTCTGTGTATCATGAGCAGTGAGGCCAACAAAAATTAAAACTCCAACCACAGATATCACAAATGCCATAGCTGACGATTGCATGAATATATTGACCACGGAGGCTATGATGATGCCGATAAGTCCCATAAACAGGAAGGACCCAAACTTTGAGAGATCTCGTTTAGTTGTATAACCGTAAAGGCTCATTGATGCAAAAGTACCCGCAGTAATAAAGAATACACGGGTAATGCTTGCTCCGGTATAAACTATAAAAATATGGGTCAGTGACAAACCCATTATAGCCGCAAAACCCCAGAAAACTGCCTGTGCTGTGGAAGCCTGCATTTTCTGAATACCAAAATTTAGTACTAGAATAAAAGCTAGCGGGGATAGCATAATAATCCATGCAAACAAGGTTGGGCTGTAACTACCGCTAGGCCCAACCGAGTACATCATATTCAATAGTGCTGGAAATTTTGTACCCCCATAGGCAAAAATACCTGTAAGAATAAGTCCAGACGCCATGTAGTTGTACACACGCAACATATATTGCCGGAGACCCGCGTCTACTTGAGATTCCTGTGCCTGTGCTAGGCCAGAAAGACGGGCAATCTGATCATTGTTTCTTCCAAAAGCCATAATTTTCCTCTTTCTTATATTATTTTCTAAGACTG
>CAJQSN010000005.1 GCA_905614355.1 uncultured Rhodospirillales bacterium
TTATTGACGATTATGATGACTACAGTGAAATTTTATTAAAAGCATTGGCCGATCGGTTGGCTGAAGCTTTTGCTGAAAGGATGCATGAACAGGTACGCAAAGAATTCTGGGGTTATCAGAAGGATGAAGAATTAACAAATGAACAGATGATAAAAGAAAAATACATTGGAATACGGCCGGCTCCTGGTTACCCCGCCTGTCCTGATCACAGCTCTAAACCGCAATTATTTAGACTTCTAGATGCATCTGAGAAAGCGTCTATCCACTTGACGGAAAGTTTTGCTATGACGCCTTCTTCTTCTGTGTCAGGATATTATTTTTCTCATGCCTCATCACAATATTTTGGAATAGGTAAAATTAGTAAAGACCAAGTTGCTGATTATGCTGAACGTCGTGACATGTCTCTTGAAGAGGCTGAAAGGTGGCTTAGCTCTAACCTGAATTATGCTCATTAAAATAGGTTTGAGCCGCGCGAGAAGTTTTTGGTAATAAATATTTGCTTAGGCGGAATTTTTTGTAGCCCTAAACATAAAAAAGGTATAATCCTTGGCTAGTTTTAAATTATGATTAAGCACAGGATCATGGCCAGGCCCCGAATAAGGATGAGCCGCATCTTAATGCGGTTGAGGCGTTTTATTAGGAACGATCAACTGATATTATCCATTTTAGCTGTTTTTGTTGGAGCAACGGCAGGTGGAGGTGTCATTGCTATTCGAGAATTAATTGATTTTGTCCAAAGCTTATCCCTTGGGGGGACTTCCGAGAATTTAGTCTCAGTTGTTTCATTGCTTCCATGGTGGCAAACCCTTCTCACTCCTGCAATTGGCGGTCTGATGGTAGGGCTCTTCATACATTACTGTATCTCAGGCCAGAAGCCCCAAGGCGTCGCACAGGTAATTGAAGCCAGTGCATTACAAGGAGGACGTTTGAGCTTTAGAGTAGGCATTGGAGCCGCGATTGCCAGCTCACTCTCAATTGGGGTTGGTGGCTCGGTTGGCCGAGAGGGCCCCGCCATTCATTTGGGAGCAACTTTTGGTGCTTGGTTTGCAAAAACACTTCGCCTAACCCGTTCAATGTCTCGGGCTTTGCTAGGTTGTGGTGCTGCGGCGGCTGTTGCTGCCTCCTTTAATGCTCCAATCGCTGGCGCATTATTTGCCCATGAAGTTATTGTTGGCCATTTTGCCATGAGTGCCTTTACACCAATTGTTATAGCAAGCGTTGTGGGCACAATTGTCTCTAGAGTTTATTTTGGAGATGTGCCTGCTTTTGGGATTACTGAGCAATCTCTGACTTCATTTTGGGAATTCCCGGCCGTCGTTGGTTTGGGAGTTGCCGGCGGGATTGTTGCTATTATCTTTATGCGTACGGCAATGAAAACAGAGGATATTATAAAAAAGGTGCCAGGCCCTCAGTGGATTAACCCAGCAATTGGAGGTTTTTTAATTGGTTTGATTGCACTCATTTTCCCGCATGTTTTAGGCGTTGGGTATGATGCAACCGACTTAGCGCTTAAAGTCCAGTTACCACTCTATTTAATGGTATCACTGATATTTATGAAGATACTTGCAACTTCAATTTGTATTGGTAGTGGTTTTGGCGGAGGTGTATTTACACCATCTCTAATGATTGGGGCCATGCTCGGGGGTTCCTACGGAATAATTGTTACTGGTATGTTTCCTGAATTATCCTCTGGACCTGGAGCATATACTATAATTGGAATGGGTGCCGTTTCAGCTGCTGTTTTGGGAGCCCCTATTTCAACAACATTGATAGTATTTGAATTAACCGATGACTACCCATTAACAATTGCCGTAATGATTGGGGTTGTGATTTCGAATGTTGTGGCTCAACAATTCCTTGGAAAATCATTTTTTAATTGGCAGTTAGAGCGGGCAGGCTTGGATATTAAGGGTGGTTTTGAGGCTGCACTGCTTAGAAGTATTAAGTTAAAAAAATTAATAGACCGAAATGCTGTAACCGTTAGTCTTGCCTCTGGTCTCGAAGAATTACGTAATAAATTGCAATTTTCCCAAACCGGCGAGCTATTCGTACTCGGAGAGAACGGTGAATTGTGTGGTACGATTACTTTAGCGGATCTTAGTGATATTGCATTTGATCATGATGTTGATAATCTTATTAATGCGGGGGATGTGGCTCGATTACATCCCCCGGTTCTTGTTCAGGATGATAATTTGGAGACTGCGAATAAAGTCATACGTGATAGCGGGGAACATTTTATTGCTGTAGTTGAAAATCATGAGACGATGAAATTTATTGGTACATTATATGAAGCTGAAATGATGTCGGCTTATAACAAAGCTTTGGTTGAAGTGCGCCACGAAGAACATGAAGGGGTTGTTTAAGTACTATCTTTAACCTGGTCCTTAACTAATAACTAATTTATGCTGAAATTTCTGATTATGATTTATTTAAAATGTGTAGAGACACCTCTCGATTAGCTGGTTCAAAACCTAATTCATGTTATAACAACTAAATGTCAGATCCGTTCGCCCCTTCTAAAAATGTGCAAAATTTATCCAATGTACCTGATCCAGAAACTGCACAACTCCCACCCTATTTGGATGGCTTAAATGATGAGCAGACAAAAGCTGTTAAGGCCCTTGACGGCCCCGTGCTTGTTTTAGCTGGAGCGGGGACAGGAAAGACCCGTGTTTTAACAACGCGTCTTGCACATATTTTGGTTGAAGGTAAGGCTCGGCCATGGGAAATTTTAGCGGTAACGTTTACAAATAAAGCGGCTCGTGAAATGCAAAACCGCGTTGCTATCATAACAGGACGACCTGTTGAAGGTTGGTGGCTTGGTACATTTCATGCGCTATGTGCTCGTATTTTGCGTCGCCATGCGGAGCTTATAGGTCTGAAACACAATTTCACTATTCTTGATACAGACGATCAGATACGTCTTCTTAAGCAGTTGATGGAGCCATTAGAGATAGATGAAAAAAAATGGCCTGCTCGGGTATTGATGGGTGTAATTCAACGTTGGAAAGATCGAGGCTTAACGCCCGAAAAAATCTCTAGCGAAGAAGGTTCTGAAATTGCCGGCGGTGTTGTAAGTGGGCTGTATCGCGACTATCAAATGCGGTTAAAAGCCCTTAATGCAGCAGATTTTGGTGATCTGCTTCTGCATTGTTTGACTTTGTTTACCGAGAATACGGATATTTTATATGAATATCAGGTAAAATTCCGTTATTTACTAGTAGATGAATACCAAGATACCAATGTAGCACAATATTTATGGCTAAGATTATTGGCGCAAGAACATAAGAATATTTGCTGTGTTGGAGATGATGACCAGTCAATCTATTCTTGGCGTGGAGCTGAAGTAGGTAACATCCTAAAATTTGAAAAAGATTTTTTACAGGCTACTGTAATTCGTTTGGAGCAAAATTATAGGTCAACCCCTCATATTCTAGCAGCTGCTTCGGGACTAATTTCTCATAATGAAAGCCGTTTAGGTAAAACGCTTTGGACTGGTATGAATGGTGGTGAACTTATCAAAATTTGTGCAGTTTGGGATGGTGAGGAGGAGGCTCGTTCTATTGGAGACGAAATTGAGGTGCGCCAATCTAAAGGACAAAATTTAGAGGAAATGGCAATACTCGTTCGAGCAGGGTTTCAAATGCGAGAGTTTGAAGAACGTATGATTAACTTGGGCATTCCATATCGAGTGATTGGCGGCCCACGCTTTTATGAACGCCATGAAACCCGAGATGCAATAGCCTATCTCCGGGTGGTGAATAGCCCCGATGACGATTTAGCTTTTGAAAGAATTATTAATGTTCCAAAGAGGGGTCTTGGCCAGGCGACAGTTCAGGCAATTCATCAATTGGCTCGTGCTCAGAGTATGCCGATGTATGAGGCTTCGCGGCTGATTGTTCAAACCGATGAGATAAAGCCAAAAGCTCGCTCGGCTCTGGGCGGGCTGTTGCAAGATTTTGAACGTTGGCGTTCTAATGTTGGTATCCTGCCGCACTTTGAATTAGCCGAGGTTATATTGGACGAATCTGGTTATACTGACATGTGGATGCGGGATAAATCCCCTGAAGCGCCGGGAAGGTTGGAGAATTTGAAAGAGCTTGTCTCTGGCCTAGAAGATTTTGATAATTTACAAGGATTTCTGGAACACGTCAGTCTAGTCATGGAGAACCAAGAGAATAGCACTGAGGACAAGGTCAGCTTAATGACGCTCCACGCTGCTAAAGGATTAGAATTTGAGACCGTTTTTTTACCCGGTTGGGAGGAAGGTGTATTTCCTCATCAGCGTAGTCTGGACGAAGAGGGTTTGAGCGGCCTAGAAGAGGAGCGAAGGCTCGCCTATGTTGGTATAACCCGGGCAAAAAAAGAAGCGATGATTTTCTATGCAGCTAATCGCCGTATTTATAATCAATGGCAAAATTCGCTCCCTTCGCGTTTTGTTAGTGAACTACCATCTGAGAATATTGAACCTATTTCTGAAAATGGTTTAAATATTGGGGTTGGCGCTAAAGTTGGGCTTGAATCAAAAGGCTCTGGTTTTGATAGGTTTTCTAATACTTTATCGTATGGGTCGCCAAGGAGCCGTGGCCATACCCGAGATGGCACTATAATTGAAGCAGAAGAGTGGATAGTTTCTACCTCATCGAGCAACAACAAATTCCAACTCGGTGCCCGTGTCTTTCACCAAAAGTTTGGCTATGGAAAAATTTTAGCCATAGATGATAATAAGCTTGAAGTCGAATTTGAGAAAGCTGGGACAAAAAAAGTAATTGATAGTTTTGTTGATTTGACCTAGCCATGGTGCCATTCTTGTATCAAATAACGCTTAGCGTTTTGCATGAATATGCCCCAGCTTTTGCTGAATGTCTGGAACCCCACTTGGATTCCGTTTCATGGACCGCCCGTGAGGGGGTCTCAACGGCTAAAATTATAGGTTTTTCAAATAAAGAACCAAATAAAGACGCTATTAATATGACCATTCTGTATACAGCTGAAGCCATGGGGGTACAAACTCCCAGAGTTAAGTTGTCGAAAATACAAGAGCGTAATTGGGTTTTAGATAATATAAAGCAATTCCCACCATTGAAGATAGGACGATTTTTTGTGCATGGTAATGAATTTAATCAGCCTATACCCTATGCTCAAATTGCTCTCTGTATTCCAGCAGCCGCAGCATTTGGAACTGGTGACCATGGCTCAACTAATGGATGCTTAGTAGCCTTGGATAAAATGGATAGTATGATCAGATCACGGCCAATTAACTCAGCCCTTGATATGGGTTGTGGTTCTGGAATTCTTGCTATTGCTATGGCTAAACGCTGGCACATACCTGTTGTTGCAACAGATATTGACCCGATATCGACAAAGGTTTGTAGTGCAAATGCGAAAGCTAACGGCGTTGCTAATTTTGTTCAAAGCCTATGTGCATCAGGATATAAACACCGCGAAATTATAAGCCGAAAATTTGACGTGATTGCTAGTAACATTCTAGCACAGCCATTGACACGTCTTGCTAAAGATCTCGGTTATCACCTTAATTTAGGTGGCTGGGCTATTTTATCTGGATTATTAATTAGCGATACAAATCGGGTAATTTCAGCACATGCTTCACAAGGATTACGGCTTTTTAATCGTATTACTATTGGTGATTGGCAGACACTTGTACTTAGGAAGTCAAATTCAATAAATAAATAAATGAAGTTCAAGGAATTTGGTAATTCAATTTTTAATCAACACTAAATAAACTAATTGCTTAAATAAAAGTCATGTTTCTAATGTATTATTTAGACTAAAATCCTACGGTAATAAGAGTAAAGAAGAGAACTTAGATTTATAGGAAAAATTTAAAAATTAATTATTTTATTAATACAGAAACACCTGGCAGTATTTTTCCTTCTAGCCACTCTAGGAATGCGCCGCCAGCTGAAGATATATAAGTAAAATTCTTCGTCACACCTGCATTTTCTAATGCAGACATCGTGTCTCCACCGCCGGCCACCGTCAAAAGCTTGCCGGCCACTGTAAGCTTGGCCGCGGCCTTCGCTGTCGCGTTTGTCCCCGCATCAAATGGCTTAAACTCAAAAGCACCAAGGGGGCCGTTCCAAACTAAAGTCTTGCATGTATCAAGTAAGATTTCAATGTTGTCCACAGTACCTGGACCAACATCTAAAACCATCATTTCTTCGGGGATTTCATTAATGGGTACAATACTCGATACGCTCCCATAACTTAATTTAGATGCAACTACGGCATCAACAGGCAGGTGTATTTTGCAGTCAGAATTATTAGCTTTATCGATAATATTTCTTGCGGTAACTGCCATATTCTCTTCGCAAAGAGAAGTGCCTACAGGTACGCCGGAAGCATACAAAAAAGTATTTGCCATTGCTCCACCAACAATTAAGTGATCGACCTTGCTGATTAAATTTTCAAGCACCCCAAGCTTAGTTGATATTTTATTGCCACCAACAACTGCCGCAACCGGGTGCGCAGAATTGTTAAGTGCGTGATCAAGGGTTTCTAATTCTTGTTGCATTAAACGCCCTGCACCTGAGGGCATAAAATGAGCCACACCATCAATCGAAGCGTGTGCTCGATGAGAACATGAAAAAGCGTCGTTAATATAAATATCACCTAATTTACTAAGAAATCTAGCAAAGTCAGATGTGTTACTTTCTTCACCAGGATTAAAACGAAGATTCTCAAGTAAAACTATTTCACCAGGTTGGGCTACAAGCTCGCCATCAGGAGAAAAATTAATATTTATATTTGGTAGAAAGGACCTTAGAATTTGCATTAGGGGCTCGAGGGAAAATTTTTCTATAACCCTCCCTTCAGGACGCCCCAAATGACTGCATAAAATAATACCAGCTCCCTTTGCTAAAACTTCCCTTAGGGTGGGTATAGTTCTTTCAATGCGTGTGGTATCAGTAATGACACCATCGTGTATTGGAACATTCATATCGACCCTCAACAGCACACGCTTACCGGTCATGTCAAAGTCATCAAGCGTTCTAAAAATAGACATTTTCTGCATGTCCTTAGAAAAATTTAAGGCCGCAATACATGCAGCTGGTTAACGGATGATCCAATTTTATAAAAAAACGGTATTGGTAATAACTAAAAAATTTAATGGCCCTTACTCAACAACTTATCAAGGTCACTTTGACTGCTATAGGGTTAATTAAAATGATTACTGTCAATTATAAAAATAGTCTTAGCAGTTTTCCAAAATCAACACAGAAAATTATGACGCCTTTAAATCACGAAGGACATATTGAAGAATACCTCCATGACGATAATACTCGACCTCATCCGCCGTATCTATACGGCATAACAAGGTGATATTTTCGGTTGAACCGTCTGCACGTTTAATATTACACGACACGTCCATTCGAGGACTAATGCCATCTTTTATACCTATAATATCAAAAATTTCTGTGCCATCCAATCCTAGAGTTAATCGGCTCTGAGTTTCTTTAAATTGCAATGGTAACACACCCATCCCCACTAAATTGGAGCGATGAATACGCTCGAAACTCTCAACAATGACTGCTTTAGCACCCAAAAGTGAGGTGCCCTTTGCAGCCCAGTCTCGTGAAGAACCATTACCATATAGTTTTCCACCAACTATAACTAGTGGCACTCCCTCTTCTGCGTACATCATCGCTGCGTCATAGATGGGCATCACTTTTCCTGAAGGCTGGTGCTTTGTAACTCCTCCTTCAGTGCCCGGTACCATCTCATTTTTTATTCGAATATTGGCAAAAGTACCCCGCATCATAACCTCGTGATTACCGCGGCGTGAACCATACGAGTTGAAGTCTTCTGCCCGTACTTGTCGATCAGTAAGATAACCACCTGCGGAGCTATCCTCTTTAATAGCTCCAGCTGGAGAAATATGATCCGTAGTTATAGAATCACCTAGTATTACTAATTCTCGGGCACCTTTTATATCAGAAAAACCGCCAGCCTCTTCTTTCATACCCTCAAAAAAACTTGGATATTTGACATACGTGGAAGCCTCCTGCCAATCGTAGGTCTCACTACCTTCTACCTGTATATTTTGCCATTGTTGGGGACCTTGCCATACTTCATCACCGTAACGGTTGGCAAACATTTCTGGCTTGATGTGATTGAGTACTGCATCGCTAATTTCTTGGTTGGTTGGCCAAATATCTTTTAGGTAGACAGGACGGCCTTCCTTGTCCTCGCCCAAAGGATCTTTGTAGAGGTTACACGTCATTGAGCCAGCCAGTGCATAAGCAACAACTAGTGGTGGAGAAGCTAAATAATTAGTTTTAATTTGTGCATGAATTCGGCCTTCGAAATTCCGATTTCCCGATAGCACAGAACAAACTGTTAAATCCCCAGCAACAATAGCTTGATCTACTGGCACTGGCAAAGGGCCAGAATTACCTATGCAAGTGGTACAGCCGTACCCAACAACGTTAAACCCAAGCTCATCGAGATCATTTTGTAGATTAGCATCTTCTAAATAATCAGAAACCACCTTGCTACCTGGAGCAAGTGACGTTTTAACCCACGGCTTTGGCTTTAGACCAAGCGCATTTGCATTGCGTGCTAACAAACCCGCCGCCATTAATACACTTGGGTTAGATGTATTGGTGCAAGATGTAATTGACGCAATAACAACGTCGCCATCTTGGACTTTATAATCAACGCCTTTGGGCGTTTGGGGACCCTTCCCACGGCCCACTAGGTTCAGCGTTTCTTCGAAAGCAGGTGCGGCATCAGACAAAGGAATACGATCTTGGGGTCGTTTTGGGCCGGAAATCGATGGAACAACTGTCGAAATGTCAAGTTCTAGAGTATCGGTAAATACCGGATCTGGCGTATGTGTGTCACGCCACATACCTTGTATTTTTGCATAAGCTTCTACCAAATCAACCCGATCAGGATCTCGTGAGGTGAACCTCAAAAAACGGAGCGTTTCGTGATCAATTGGAAAAATACCACACGTTGCACCGTATTCAGGGGCCATATTAGCCAATGTTGCTCGGTCAGGTAATGACAGACCATCTAACGCATCACCAAAAAATTCGACAAATTTACCAACAACACCTTTTTCTCGCAACATTTGAACAACGTGTAAAACAAGATCGGTTGCAGTTGCGCCCTCCCTCATTTCGCCAGTCATCTTAAATCCGATAACTTCTGGAACGAGCATGGAGACAGGCTGACCCAGCATGGCCGCCTCAGCTTCAATACCACCAACTCCCCAGCCAAGCACTGCCAAACCGTTAACCATCGTGGTATGACTATCCGTACCAACCAGCGTATCCGGATAAGCAACTATCTTTCCTTCGATGTCATCGGTCCAGACAGTTTGCGCCAAAAATTCTAAATTCACTTGATGACATATGCCTGTTCCTGGTGGCACAACGCGGAAGTTGTCAAAAGCTTTTGACCCCCACCGTAAAAATTCATAGCGTTCTTGATTACGCTCAAACTCTTTATCAACATTTACGTTAAACGAGGTGGTGGTGCCAAAACTATCAATCATAACAGAGTGATCAATTACTAGATCGACAGGGCTTAAGGGGTTTATTTTTTGTGGGTCACCGCCAAGCTCAAGCATTGCTTGGCGCATGGCTGCTAAATCGACAACGGCAGGTACACCAGTAAAGTCTTGCATCAATACACGAGCTGGACGGAAAGCAATTTCACTATCAGAACTCTGACCTTCGAGCCAAGATCCGAGCGCTTTGATATCGTCCACAGAAACTGATACTCCGTCCTCGTAACGAAGAAGGTTTTCCAACAATACTTTCAATGAAAATGGCAGGCGGGAAATATCACCAAGCCCAGAGGCCGAGGCTGCCTCAAGGCTAAAATAGTCATAACTCTTCTCGCCAACGCTCAAAGACCGTCTTGTCTTTAAGGTATCCTGACCAATTTTTGCCATTTGGGGCCCCTCCAAGTATACAAAATAAATTTATGCAATTAAAATCGAGTATTGCCTACACCATGCCATACGATTATTCCAGCCTTTTTAGATTTTGAACCAACGGCCATTTACCTTCTATTTTTATCTACTACTTTGATTTTGATTTAAGTTCAATAAACTGATGTAAGGATCAGGTAGGTTAATCATAAATTGCGTTGCGAGAGGGCTAATTTATACACATTAATATTACATGATAAATCGTGATAAAAAGACTTGAATTTAGAATTGTAGGGATATAGTGTTCGCGTGTAAAAAATTAGACATGAGCGACGCGCGAGGGGTCCTTTTATGGAGAAGCTGACGACGTATATTATAGAAGTGTAAAAATAAACGTTCTTCTGAATCTCAGTGAGTCGAAATTAATAAATAGTGGTTAAAAATATTAATAAGTTTGGTAAGTTAGTCAGCTTCTTTAGTTAAATTCATAATAAATTGGTGAAGGATAAATTCGGATGGTCCTGGCATTAGTACTAGTTATACTAGCAGTTGGTTCAGTAATATTTCATATATGGACCCCTTGGTATTCAACTCCCATAGCCTCAAATTGGGGATCAATAGATTTTGCAATAGATATCACCTTCTGGATTACCGGCGTTGCCTACGTTATTATACTGGTTTTTATGGCCTGGTGTATCTACAAGTATCGCTACCGGCCAGACCGTCGGGCCGATTATGAGCCTGAAAATCATAGGTTAGAGTGGTGGTTAACTGGTATTACTTCAGTAGGCGTGATTGGACTACTAACTCCCGGCCTACTTGCATGGAATGACTTTGTTACAGTTCCTAAAGACGCACTGCAATATGAAGTTGTTGGGAAGCAGTGGGGATGGAATTTTCGTCTTCCTGGCAAAGACGGTAAATTAGGTACTACAAAAATTAAGTTTATTTCAGATGACAATCCGTTCGGTATCAATCCTAAAGATCCAAATGGCAAGGATGATGTCTTGATTGAAGATGATGACCTCCATTTGCCACTTGGAGTACCCATCAAGATGAATTTAAGGTCCCTCGACGTTCTACACAACTTTTATGTGCCACAATTTAGAGCAAAAATGGATTTGGTGCCAGGTATGATAACCTTTTTCTGGTTAGAACCAACCCGAACCGGAACATTCGATATTCTTTGTGCAGAACTGTGCGGTTTAGGACACCATGCAATGCGGGGCACTGTGGTTGTTGATGATAAAACCGCTTTTAATAAATGGCTACAACAACAAGAAACGTTTGCTACGCTTTATCCAAAAGCTGCGGCAGGTGACACACAATTAGCTGATAATATTAAAGGACCTGAGAAAACTAAGACAGTTCTTTCATCTAGAGAAATAAGTTCCAAAAAATTAGTTCACTAGAGATTTTTAATTAGGTTCATAGAGGATAATAAAATGAGTAATGGCGCAATTGAAGATACCCAGGTGATCCCGGCGGCAGAAATTGAAGAAGTTGAGTTGTATCATGCCCATAGTTTTATAACAAAATGGGTGTTCAGCCAGGACGCCAAAATTATTGCCATACAATATTCAACGACAGCAATTCTAATTGGCTTGGTTGGCCTCGTGCTGTCTTGGCTGATGCGATTGCAATTGGGTTATCCAGATACGTTTTCCTTTATTGATCCTGAGAGTTATTTACAATATGTCACGATGCACGGCATGATTATGGTTGTGTATCTACTAACGGCATTGTTTCTTGGAGGCTTTGGTAATTATTTAATCCCCCTAATGGTGGGCGCTCGAGATATGGTTTTTCCTTATCTAAATATGCTCAGTTTTTGGACCTATTTGTTGGCGACGTTGATACTAACCGCCAGTTTTTTTGTTCCTGGCGGTGCAACTGGCGCGGGTTGGACCTTGTACCCACCTCAAGCAATTTCTGAGGGTACACCTGGCATTAATGGCGGCATTATTTTGATGTTGGTTTCGTTAACCTTCTTTATCATTGGGTTTACAATGGGCGGTTTAAATTATGTCGTGACTGTTCTGCAAGCACGGACCCGGGGCATGTCATTAATGCGTATGCCATTAACGGTCTGGGGGATCTTCGTCGCCACAATTTTAGCCTTATTAGCTTTTCCTGCGTTACTCGTTGCGTCAATAATGATGACTTTTGACAAACTATTAGGCACAAGTTTTTTCATGCCGGAAATGCTTATTCAAGGCGAAATAGGTCCAAATGAAAATGGTAGTCCGTTGCTGTTTCAACACTTGTTTTGGTTTTTTGGTCATCCTGAAGTTTATATTGTTGCCCTGCCAGCATTCGGAGTGGTTTCGGATATAATAAGTACTCATGCCCGCAAAAATATTTTTGGATACCGTATGATGGTTTGGGCTATCGTTGGGATAGGTGGTCTAAGTTTCATTGTTTGGGCACACCACATGTACGTTAGCGGAATGAACCCATATTTTGGATTTTTCTTTGCTACAACCACTTTAATAATTGCTGTACCAACGGCGCTTAAACTCTATAACTGGGTATTTACTCTTTATAAAGGCAATATACATCTGACAATTCCGATGCTATTCTGCGTTGCTTTCATCCTTACATTCCTTAATGGTGGCATAACAGGGCTCTTCCTCGGTAATGTGGTTGTGGACATTCCTTTATCAGACACCATGTTTGTCGTGGCTCATTTTCATATGGTTATGGGTATAGCGCCAGTGTTAGTAATTTTTGCAGCGATTTATCATTGGTTCCCACTTATGTCAGGACGTTTTCTGAATGAGTTTTGGGGCCAAGTTCATTTCTGGGTAACTTTTCTTGGTAGTTACCTAGTTTATTTCCCGATGCATTATCTCGGCTTTGTTGGTGTTCCAAGGCGATATTATGAAATTGGCGAAACCTCGTTTGTGCCGGAATCCGCGGCTACTCTAAATGAATTTATTACAATTATGGTGTTGATCGTTGGAGTTGCCCAAATAATTTTTATAATTAATATTATTATGAGCATCTTTAACGGCAAACTAGCGGGTAAGAATCCATGGAAGGCCACTACGCTAGAATGGCAAACAGAAACTACCCCGCCCGGTCACGGCAATTTTGGCAAAGAATTGCCAATATGTTACCGGTGGGCCTATGAATATAGCCCACCTGGTGTTAAAACAGATTTTGTACCACAGAATCTAGCGCCAGATAAAATAAAGTAGGGTGACAGTCCTGTGAGTATTCTCAACGAACTAATCAAAAAGCCTTGGCTGGCGGATCCCTCACAAATTGAGGGTCCGCAGGCGAGCCAGTCATCCTTCATGCCAAATCGAAAATTAGGTCTGAGGGTGTTCCTCGTTGTTGTAACAGTCATATTTTCATTGTCGATTATTGCGTACGGTGATCGGATGCTGTTTGCCAATTGGAAACCCATGCCCGAAACTTGGGTGCTTTGGCTAAATACGGGTATTTTAATTACTAGTGGCATTGCTATGCAATGGGCTAAAATTAATACAATACGAGATAATATCGTTGGTGTTCGCGATGGCTTGGTATTTGGAGGCGTGTTGACTATAGCTTTTCTTATAGGTCAGCTTTATGCCTGGGAGCAGATGGTTGGATTAGGCTATTATGCAAATCTTAATACAGCCAATGCGTTTTTCTATATGTTAACTGGGCTCCACGGTATTCACATGCTTGGAGGTCTCGTTGCTTGGGCTCGAAGTATGTTGAAATTACGTAAAATTTCACAATTAGACGGTTCTATTGCAGACGTAAGGTTAAGCGTAGAACTGTGCACTACTTACTGGCATTATTTACTTTTGATCTGGCTGGTAATGTTCACTTTGCTCTTGTTAAGTTAAAAAGGGATTTAAAATATGTCACCTCAAAAATCCAACACTGCTGTAGGTCAATCAGCTGAATTAAAGCCAGGACTGGTTGGCTTAGCAGAAGATTGGTCGTCAGATCAGAGAGCCTTTAAGAATGTCCCGTGGGGCAAAGCAATGATGTGGATATTTCTACTCAGCGATACTTTTATATTCTCTGTATTTTTAATTGGTTATATGACCGCTCGTATGTCAACTGCGGTTGATTGGCCCCCTGTTAGTGAAATTTTTGCTTTGTCATTTGGTGGTGATCCTATTCCGCTAGTTCTTATTGCAATTATGACCTTTATTCTAATCACTAGCAGCGGGACAATGGTTTTGGCTGTGAATTATGGTTATAGAAAAGATAGAAAGAAGACTACAATTCTATTACTCATTACAGCACTTATGGGGGCTAGTTTTGTAGGCATGCAAGCTCTGGAGTGGTCGAAATTAATTAGTGATGGTGTCCGTCCGTGGGAAAATCCATTTGGTGCCTCTCAATTTGGTTCGGCTTTTTTTATGATCACTGGGTTCCATGGTTTTCATGTTTCTGTTGGTGTTGTATTTCTTTTGCTAATCGCGCGGAAAGTGTGGCGGGGAGATTACGATACAGAAAAAAAGGGATTTTTTACTAGCCAAAAAGGTAATTATGAAATTGTCGAGACAATGGGCCTTTATTGGCACTTTGTTGATTTGGTTTGGGTATTTATTTTTGCATTCTTTTATTTGTGGTAGGGGATCGATATGGCACACGCAGAAGGTCAACAACACCCGCTGGGGGTTTACATAAAGGTATGGATTTTACTATTTGTAGTAAGTGGTTTTTCCTATGCGGTTGATTACTTTAATTTTCAGGGATATGTCCGCTGGTCATTAATTTTACTTTTCATGTTCATAAAAGCTGGGTACATAATTTCAGTATTTATGCATATCAAATGGGAGCGTTGGGCATTGAGTGCTGCAATTTTAGTGCCCCCAAGTGTACTGCTTGTTTTCATAGGTATAATGGCCATTGAATCAGATTATACATTCTTAACAAGAATACTATATTTTGGACCGGGCTAGTAACACAAAGTCGCAAATAGCCTATGCACATTAACCTTTTAATCAGTATATTAATAATACAAAGTTCTTTTCCTCTTTCGAACGCGTTCGCTAATAATGGGCTTACCGGTGGTGTGGAAGTAGGCCACGGTATTTTTTGGGTGTACGGCCTTGTATTTGTTGCTCTTATTGGGTTTATCATTTACCGGCGTTGGGATAGGCGCCGAGGAACACCAGAACAACGGTCCCTTCGGCTCCAGTTAAAAGAACTCAACCGCGCTCTAGATGCCTGCTTAAAGCAAATTAAGAACGCCGATGAATATCCAAATGAATGTGGTCTGTCTTATGAGCAGCGTCGTAAAAATATTGAATCGGCAAAATCAATTCAAAGTCAAATTGGCCATACTAAAGAAACATTATCCACAACCTAGGTATTAAAAAGCATGCGCCCACGCCCACGCCTTAAAACACTGCTTCTTGCCATTCCAACTACAGCGCTAGTTATATTTTATATTCTTTTTTTAACCTTTCCGCACTGGTTTCCAAGATAACTTTCTATTCACTCATAATGGGATTTACTTGTCCTAACTACATGCAAAATTCTAGACTAGTACCCATAAATTATTGTCTCGTTGATCCTGCTACTATATTTATAAACTATGACTAGTTTTTCAGGCAAAAAATTAACATGTGTTAGAAGCGGGCGCATTGTGTTTACCAGTCTTAACTTCATGATTAGCCAGGGCGAGGTGTTATATCTAAAAGGGCCTAATGGTAGTGGAAAGTCTACGCTCTTGCGACTAATGGCGGGGATTTTACGGCCAAGCAACGGTGCCCTGACTTGGAACAATAATGATATACACGATGATGAAGGGCTTTTCCGAAGTCGCGTACACTATGTGGGTCATCAAGATGCTATTAAAGCCGGGCTCACTGTCGAAGAAAATATACGTTTCTGGGTGGAAATGAATTACTGTATGAAAGAAAAATATAGTATTCAGACTGCATTGAAAGTATTCTCCCTTGATAATTTATCTACTTTGCCTGCAAGGTTTCTATCGGCAGGTCAGCGTAAACGCTTAAACCTTGCGCGCCTTTCCGCAACTTATGCACCTCTCTGGCTCTTAGATGAACCAACCAATTCCCTTGATTCAGACTCAGTAAGGATACTTAGTAGAGCAATTTCTGACCATCAACAGAACGGTGGTATGGTTGCAATTGCCACCCATGAGGATTTAGATCTAAAAGATAATGTTCTTAATCTATCAGAGTTTACTAACCTTAGGGCACCGCCTCAGGGTTATAATGCCTGGTAAACCCCTCCAAGTATTTATTAGTGTGATCCGGCGCGAACTTCTTCTCGCTATCCGCCACGGCGCCGACAGCTGTATGATAGTATCATTTTTTTTAATAGTCGTTATATTATTTCTTTTGGGTGTAGGGCCAGAGCCAGGTATTCTAAGCAGGATTAGCGCAGGTATAATATGGGTTTCAGCATTACTATCGGTGATGCTCTCTATGGATCGTTTGTTTCAGCCAGACTACGAAGACGGCAGTCTTGATCTTTTAATCCTCTCATCGCTGCCATTAGAGCTAATAGTCCTAGCAAAAATATTTTCCCATTGGCTCACCACGGGGTTCCCGTTAATAATTATATCACCTTTGCTGGCACTTTTTTTAAACATGGGGACCCCTGGCTATAGCACCCTTTTAATTGCATTGGTCTTAGGCACACCAACATTGAGTTTGGTGGGGGCAATTGGCGCTGCGCTTATTTTAGGCGCTCGTCGTAGCGGAGTTTTACTCTCGGTATTAATCCTACCATTATTCATACCAATTATGATTTTTGGTGTGAGCGCTGTTGATGCGGCACTAACTAACGTTTCAAGCAAACCACCATTACTAATGCTAGGCGCCCTATTGCTGACTGCGTTAGTTCTTTGTCCTTGGGCTAGCGCTGCTGCACTGAGGCAGGCCGCAGAGTGAAAATCCTAATAATGGAATAACTATGATAAAAATCTAAGCTCTAGTAGTGTCACCCTTATGAACATAAACTATAAGCTACAAATATATTAGAACTGAAAAAGTATAGGATAATGTTTAACTATTTTGCCAATCCTTTCCGATTTCTTCGGTTAACGTCTAAATTGCAGCCAATTACAATGCTTGTTGCATTGGCTGCAATTGGCCTTGGCCTCTTTTACGCCTTAGTTGAATCACCGCCGGATTATCAACAGAGCGAAACCGTGCGGATCATGTATGTTCACGTACCTGCCGCTTGGATGGCAATGTTTTGTTATGTCACGATTGCGTGCTCCAGCGCCGTTGCATTAATTTGGCGCCATATGCTTGCTAATATCATAGCTAAATCAACGGCTCCAATCGGGGCGTCATTTACTTTCCTTGCTCTTGCAACCGGTTCGCTTTGGGGAAAGCCAATGTGGGGGGCTTGGTGGGTATGGGATGCCCGGCTTACGTCCATGTTAATCTTATTTTTCCTCTATCTCGGCTATATCGTGTTGTATAATGCTTTTGATGATCAAAGTCGTGGCGCCCGTGCGGCAGCAATTTTATCCATTGTTGGTGTCATTAATATTCCAATTATTAAGTTTAGTGTTGATTGGTGGAACACCCTCCACCAGCCTGCGAGTGTAATAAAAATAAATGGCCCCACCGTACATCCTAGTATGCTAACGCCGCTTATGTTAATGGCTGTCGGCTATATGGCGCTCTATTTTTGGCTGCTGTTTATTCGAACTCGCGCTGAACTCAACATCAATAAGGTACGTAAGATGTTAATTCAACAGACTGAGACCCACTAGATGCTAGATTTTTTAACTAGTTTTATGAATATGGGAGGTTATGGCTATTATATCTGGGGCGCTTTTGGGTTGTCTGCGTTTGTTCTGATTACTCTAATAATCCAAAGCCTTAAATTTCTAGAGTCTTCCGAAACGCAATTACATTCTTTGAAAGAAAAAGAAAAAAATAATGAAACGTAAATATAAGCGTTTATCCTTTGTAGGTCTTGGGGTGTTAATACTCTCTGCAGCAGGAAGCCTGATACTGTTTGCCTTTAAAGATAATATTGTCTTTTTTCTAAGCCCAACTGAAATCACTGAGAAGTTTTTGAAAAATAAAATTACCGCCCAGCAACGTTTACGGGTAGGTGGATTAGTAGAAAGAGGGAGTGTCACGAAAGGCGTAATTAACCGTTTTAAAGTTACAGATCTTAACAAATCTATTCTTGTGGAATTTAAGGGCCTCTTGCCAGATTTGTTCAGGGAGGGCCAGGGTATTGTTGCCGAAGGTCGGTATGATAATGCAGTTTTTATCGCAAGCCAGGTTTTGGCTAAACATGACGAGACTTATATGCCACCAGAAGTAGCTGAAGCCCTGAAAAAATCAGGAAAATGGAAGCCTACGGCAGGAAAATGAGTGAATGATTGTTGAAATTGGGCATTTTTCTCTTATTTTAGCCTTGTTCATTGCAGGGCTACAAGGGACATTGCCAATAATAGGTGCACACCGAAATAATCACTCCTTAATGGCCGTAGCCGTACCCGCAGCCATTATCCAATTCATACTTATCCTTGGATCATTTATAGCGCTTACATATGCCTTTTTAGTTTCGGATTTTTCTGTAATAAATGTTGCATCCAATTCACATACTGCAAAACCAATCCTGTATAAAATAAGTGGTGTTTGGGGTAACCATGAAGGCTCAATGCTTTTATGGGCATTGATCTTAGCCGGGTATGGTGCGGCTATTGCAGCTTTTGGAAAAAATCTAAGGCCCTCTTTAAAGGTCCGCATTCTAGGCGTGCAAGCGCTGATTGGCACAGGTATACTAGCTTTTATAATACTAACTTCTAACCCGTTCTTGCGGCTCACACCGGCACCGTTAAATGGAAATGGGCTGAATCCATTACTGCAAGACCCAGGATTGGCATTTCATCCACCCCTGTTATATTTAGGTTATGTCGGTCTATCCCTAACCTTCTCATTCGCTGTTGCTGCACTCATAGAAGGCCGGGTAGATGCTGCCTGGGCCAGATGGGTTCGTCCTTGGACGCTAGCGGCTTGGGGGTTTTTAACTGGTGGAATTGTGCTGGGCTCCTGGTGGGCGTATTATGAGTTAGGTTGGGGAGGTTGGTGGTTTTGGGACCCCGTTGAGAATGCGTCTTTCATGCCATGGTTAGCAGCAACAGCTTTACTCCATTCGGCTATTGTTTCTGAAAAACGTGACAGTCTAAAAGCGTGGACAATTTTTCTAGCAATTATGGCATTTGGATTAAGTCTGCTGGGCACTTTCCTGGTTCGTTCAGGGGTTATAACCTCAGTACACGCGTTTGCCTCGGATCCAACACGCGGTGTTTTTATCTTATTGCTTCTTATGGTCACGATTGGTGGAGCTTTTATTTTATTCGCTTGGCGTGGTCCCACACTAAAAAGTAGCGGACTTTTCCAACCAGTTTCGAGGGAAGGTGGCCTTGTGATAAATAATTTTCTACTAACCGTTGCTGCGGCTTCCATTTTATTAGGAACACTCTATCCTTTGTTTATTGATGTTTTAGAATTAGGCAAAGTATCTGTTGGCGCCCCTTACTTCGAGAGTGTTTTTGTTCCAATGATGATCCCAATGATTGCGATTATGGGAATTGCGCCCCTATTAAAATGGAAGCGGGGTGATTTTAAGACAGCACTAGAAAAATTAAAACTGGCAATCGTGGTGTCCGTTATTGGGGGTTTATTAGTTTGGGTTTTAATAGATCGGGCCAGCGCCCTTGCATCCTTGGGCATGACTATATCTTTATGGTTATTTGTAGCAACATTCACAGAACTTGCTGTTCGTATAAAACTATTTAAGGGATCTTTAAGAGAGAGTATAAAGCATTTATGTCGTCAACCTCGAGCAAGCTGGGGTATGACTTTTGCACATGCGGGCTTAGCAATCACCATTGCAGGAATTACCGCCTCAAGTTCTTGGAAAGTTGAGAGTATTCAAGTTATGAAATTTGGTGACCAGGTTAGCGTTGCCGGCTACAATTATACACTAAAAAATGTAAGAGAAATACAAGGCCCAAATTACATGGCATTGCGAGGGACATTCATCGTCAATAAAGGTAATAATATCAATTGGATTCTTGAGCCTGAGAAGAGATTTTATTCCAACCCAGTGATGACAACGACTGAAGCGTCGATTCGTCCAACATTTTTTGGGGATCTTTATGCGGTTATAGGCGATAAGGACGAAAAGAGTGGAGGCTACATAACACGAATTTACTTTAATCCACTGGTTCCATGGATGTGGGCAGGTGCCATCATTATGGTGTTAGGCGCAGGGATCAGCTTAACTGACCGCCGCCACCGTGTTGGTGCTCCGTCTAGTAATAGAGTACCAGTTCCAGAAATCTCTGCCAATGAATAGTCGTTGGCCTTATTATGCCCCGTTAATAATTTTAGGTGTTCTTGTTTCTTACTTTGCTGCCAGTTTAGGACAGAACCCTGCAGAGGTTAAGTCAGTACTTATTAATAAAACGGTGCCTGAATTTGTGCTTCCGCCAATTGAGGGAAATTTCAATGGATTTTCTAGCTCCGATTTAAAAGGCGATATTGTATTAGTTAATATTTTTGGCTCTTGGTGTTTTGCTTGCCGTATTGAACATCCATTTCTAATGCAATTAAAAGAAACAAACACTATTCCTATATATGGCATAGATTGGCGCGAACCAGATCGCACCGCTGGACCAAAGTGGCTGAAGAAATATGGAAATCCTTACACAAGGATTGGTGATGACCCGAAAAGCCTGGGTGCAATTGCATTTGGTGTTACAGGGGCTCCAGAGACTTTTATTATCGATAAAAACGGTATAATACGGTTCAAGCATATAGGGCCTATTACAAAAAAGAACTGGGATAAGACTTTTAAGCCGATTCTCGAAGAGCTAGAAAAAAAATGAAGGCCTACTTTGTCATAATAGGGATTCTGCTTTTTCCACTTACAGCACTAGCTGTTGATCCAGGGGAAATCTTAAAAGATTCTAAACTAGAAAAAAGAGCTCGCGCAATCAGTAAGGGGCTGCGGTGCGTTGTATGCCAGAATCAGTCCATTGATGACTCTGATGCACAGTTAGCACGTGATCTGCGGATATTAGTGCGCAATCGAATTTTAGTAGGCGATAGCGATACAGCTGTTCTAGATTATGTTGTGTCTCGTTATGGAGATTTTGTTTTACTTAAACCTCCAGTAAAAGGAGTGACTTTAGTTCTATGGTTTGGGCCTGTTTTGATAACTTTAGCAGGGCTTATAGGTTTAATTTTATTTTATAGGCGTCAAAAAATTCGCTTAAATAACTTAATCCAGCTAAATAATAAGGGACAAAAAAATTGATTTTTTGGGTTACAAGCGTGGTTATTTTAGTGGGGGTACTTATCGCTATTATAGTTCCAATCATCCGCGTACGAGCAAATAGCTCACATGAATACAACACTCCAATTTATTACGATCAATTGAATGAAATCAAACGTGATCTAGATATTGGAGTACTCAGCCCTTTAGATGGTGAAGCCCTTAAAGCTGAAATAGAAAAACGGTTAGAAAATAATAATAAGAATATTATAACTGAAGCCACAAATAAATTAAAAGAAGCTGGTGCCAGATTCCCAATAGTAGTGGCAATAGTGATGGTGGGTGTTATTCCCTTTATGTCTTACGGCTTATATTTACACCTAGGATCCCCGGAGAAACAGGATCTTCCTTTTGCAAAAAGAAAGATTATTTCTTCGGTTGATACGGCTAATGTCGAAATGAATAATTTAGTCAAAAAACTCAGAGAACGCCTCGATCAAAACCCAAACCAATTAAAGGGTTGGACTTTGCTTGGTAAATCCCTTGTTAATTTGAACCGTTTCAGTGACGCATCAAAGGCTTTTAAAAGGGCTTTAAGGTTAGCACCTAACAGAGCCGAAATAGCTGTCTCAGTGGCTGAAACTGGACTTATGGCTAAGGATGGAAAATTTAGCCAAGAAGTGCGCTATTTTCTTAAAATGGCCCAAAAATTAAATCAGCGAGAACACAAGGCACTTTACTACCTTGGTTTAGATGCTTTCTTAAGACAAAAATATTCTGTCGCGATTCAATATTGGGTTGACCTAATTTCAATTTCACCTATCGGAGCCCCATGGTTGGATAATGTTCGCGGGCGTTTAGTCATCGCTGCTAAAGCAGAAAATTTGATGATTTCTAGTTTTACTTCGCGCCTAACATCAATACCACAACGTCCTAACAACACACTACAAAGTCCAGAACTAGCTCCAACTCAGGAAGATATCAACAGCGCAAACGAAATGTCTGGAAAGGATCGAAAAAATTTCATCCGCTCGATGGTTGAAAAACTTGCCAACAGGCTGGAATCTGAACCAAATGACCTTAGCGGTTGGAGGAGACTAGCGCGGGCATATAAAGTATTGGGTGATACAAAAAAAGCAGCGATGGCTGAGGGCCGTGTACGAGAATTAGAAAAATAGAGTTTTGAGAGAACTCAATTAATCGAACATTGTATCTGGTAGAAATGTAGCTACTTGTGGAAACGCCACTAAAATTATCAAACAAATACTCATGGCAATCCAGAAAGGCCAAATCCCACGAAAAATTGTCCCCATCGGAACATCTTGGGCAACGCTTTTAACAACGAACACATTGAGCCCAACGGGCGGGCTTATTAAGCCCATCTCCAAGACAATAACAACTACAATTCCAAACCAAATTGGGCTCATGCCTAATTGCGTTATAACTTCAAATACCACTGGGAGGGTCAACACTAACATGGCAAGTCCTTCTAAAAAGGTCCCTAAAAAAATATAAGTTGCAAGAATCACAAATAAAACACCTGTCTTGCCTATATCCAGGTTAACCAAGAATGATATTAAATCAGCAGGAATGTGAGTAAGCGCCATAAATGGAATAAATACGTGCGCTCCGATCAGGATCATAAAGACCGTAGCTGTAGTTTGAAGTGTTTGAAGAATAACAAAAGACATTTTTTCTCTACTCAACGATTTACGATAAAGCGCAACAATAAAGGTAAGAACAGCACCCACTCCCGCTGCCTCAACTGGTGTGAAAACACCCAAATAAATACCGCCAATTGTTGCTACAACAATACCAACAATTGTTGCCGCTTTGCGCAGAGAATTAACTCTCTCCATCATTCCGCTCTTAGGTCCTACGGGTCCAAGTTCGGGTTTTATGCGGGTTACGATTGCAATAGCAAGTAAAAATAAGCAAGTCAGTAAAACGCCAGGAATAATACCCGCCATAAAAAGTCTACCAATAGACTGCTCGGTTAGTATTGCATAAATAATAAGCCCCGTGGATGGTGGAATTAATATACCCAGCGTACCTCCAGCGGCTACTGCCCCTGTGGCCAAACTATCGTCATATTTAAAACGCTTCATTTCGGGTAAAGCAACACGTCCCATGGTTATAGCAGAGGCTATTGATGAGCCGCTTAGAGCAGCAAACCCGGCACAACCTGCAATAGTCGCGCTAGCAAGCCCGCCTCGCCAATGCCCAACCCAGCAATAAGCTGCGTTAAATAGGTCTCGACTCATGCCAGATACGCCAGCGAGATTACCCATTAACACAAACAGAGGTATAACCGTGAGAGTTAACGTCGATGAAATTTCGAAGGATTCGGTCCCTAGTGCACTTAAAGCAGCTGAAAACCCATTCATGGATGCAGTACCAAAAAAACCTACAGCTAACATCGCCATAGCTACCGGGACGCGCAAAAATAATAATGAAAATAATACAAAAAGACCAATGAACCCTATAACTGTTACAGACAATAACCCCTCCTTTTATTATCATTTTCTTGGTTTTGTTAGCTGATATTCCGATGACGGAGCAATGCATACATTTCAAACAATAATACAAAGCCATAGAGAGCCATGCCGAAAGCTAAAAGCCAAAAAAATGGCTTTAAGGTTATTTCTAAAGAGTTAGTAGTCTCACCATATTCAGCTGCACTAAAGCCACTCTCAATTAAGACCCATACCAGTATGCCCATCATCAGGACACCTAACAGCTTTACACAGAAATCCGTCCATCGAATGAGTTGTGGTCCTGACACAAGAGCCAAAATTTCTACGACTACTTGACCACCAGTCCGACCGCTATGGGCTACGCCTAAAGCAACCGTTGCTACCAGAAAAATTTGATTAAAATCGTCTGCACCAAATATAGGTGCGTTAAACACGTATCTAAAAGTTACATCAGTTACTATAACTAGAGCTAATCCGATGAGCGCGGCTCCGCCACCGAATAAAGCTACGGGGCGAACCAGAGAATCAATTACATCAAGTGTCTGATCCGCCCCATTTTTTTTATTTTCCAATATTTTTACTCAAACGAACCCAATTTATTTTGGTTTATTTCTTTGCAGCTTCGTATATAGCTCTGGCTGGGATCCCCTTTTTTTCACTAGTGGTTAGGAATGTTTCAACTGATCGAGCGGTTGCCGCATCAAATTCAGCAACAGCACTCTTAGAAAGTTGTGTGAATTTTACACCTTTTCCCGTAGTAGCGGTAGCCAATTGTTTTGCGTCGACGCTGCCCCAATAATTAGCAGCAAAAGCGCTATAGCCTCGCCCCGTGTGCTTATTTACTGCTGCCTGATGCGTATTAGAAAGTCCATCCCAAACTTTTTTATTCATAGCAATAAAAAATAGTGAAGTAGGACCATTCATCCCTGCCGCCACATATTCACCAGGTTCTGCCAAACGCCACGGTTTATATAGCGCCCCAGGTGAAATATAGACACCATCGACCACACCTGTTTGAAATGCATTATAAATTTTAGATACAGGCATAGACACACCAACTGCTCCCCAAGATTTTAATTGGGCAATATTTACGGCCGAAGGTGCTCGAATTTTTAAACCCTTAACATCGCTCATCTTGGTAACTTCTTTTTTACGTGTAATAAGGACGGGCGGCCAATTTGAGAAGAGTGCTAAAACTTTTACCTTAGTATATTCAGATTTGAGGTATTCATCATATACATTCCAAATTTTTTGAGTAACCTCCTGGGACGACTCTCCAACACCAGGTTGTGCTACGACCATAGTGCGTGGAAAAATTGTCGGGGTATAGCCTTGAATGCCAAAAGTGATCTCTGCAACATTATCCAGAACGCGCTTATATTGTGCTTTTGGTCCTTTGCCCAGTTGTCCGCTGGGGTATAATTTAAGTTTCAATGTGCCGCCTGTCTCCGCAGCAATTTTTTTTGTTAAATGTGGCAGTACCCCTTTATTTATCGGATGTTTAGGCGACATGAAAGTCGCCATTTTTAATTCTTCAGCTGACACGTTAAACGCAGAAAAACTGCTAGTGAGCATTAAAACAGATAACACCGCTCCTAAAGGTAAATTGATTCTATTAGATATGTCCATCGTTCCCCTCCCAAAGTTGATAATGTTTTTCTAATAACTAATTTAAGCGATAAAAAAATAATTGCAAATAATTACTCTTTGTATCTGCTGGAATAATTAAATTCACTCTGCCTGCCTGAGGTATAAATATACTTGTTTAAATATTCGTGGTTTTATTAGATGGCATTAATTTTGGCGGCAAGAATAAAGTCGTTTTCGTGAAGACCATTAATTTTATGAGAAAAAACTAATATATTTGCATAACCCCAGCCAAACTCTATATCCGGGTGGTGTTCTTCTTTCTCGGCAATAACCCCAACTTTATTTATAAAATCAAGCGCATTCTGGAAATTACCAAACTTGTAGGACTGGTATAACTGTGTAGCCTCCCCCTTCAATTCCCAACCGGGGATATCGGACAGAAGAGTTTCAGCTTCTCTGCGTGTTAACGGTGCCGCGCCCCCCTTACAGGGAACACATATCTTGTCTGCGAGATTATCTGGCATAAATAAACCCTTTTCTGTGCTATCTAAACTATAATAAGTCAATCGTGTCCAAGACCTGCCCACTAGGCTATTTATAAGTAGAAAAGATTACAGGCTTGAGTAAAATAATAAAGAAAATTAAAACCCTCGGCCAACTATATTTACTGAATGCACTGAAATTAAAAATGTATTATCTTGATAAAAATATACAAACCCCTGCTGACTGCATTTAAATTATTAGAAGGACTGGTCTAAAAGACCTGAGAAATTTATGACTGAAGCTTTTATTTGTGATGCTATTCGTACTCCTATTGGCCGCTATGGTGGAGCCCTCTCCGCGGTGCGGACTGATGATTTGGCTGCTCTGCCAATTTCAGCACTAATGGAACGGAATCCTTCCGTTGATTGGGAGAAGGTAGATGATGTAGTTTACGGCTGCGTAAACCAATCAGGTGAGGACAATCGAAATATTGCGAGGATGGCTCTGCTTTTAGCCGGGCTTCCTGAATCGGTACCCGGTGTTTCAGTAAATAGACTGTGTGCTTCAGGTATGCACGCTGTTGGCAGTGCGGCTCGGGGCATACGATCTGGAGATGCCGATTTATTTATTGCTGGCGGCGTCGAAGGCATGTCTAGATCCCCGTTTGTTATGGCTAAAGCTACCGCCGCCTTTTCTCGGAATGCAGAAATTTATGATACTACTATGGGATGGCGTTTTGTTAATCCTAAAATGCAGCAATTATATGGTATTGATGAGATGGGGGTGACAGCCGAAAATGTTGCAGCAGATTTTAAAGTTTCCCGAGAAGATCAAGATCAGATGGCACTTAGAAGTCAAAATAATGCGGAGGCGGCACAAGCCACCGGCGACTTAGCCGAGGAAATTCTTTCCGTTAAAATCCCACAACGTAAAGGTGATAATATTGTCTTCGATAAAGATGAGCACCTACGACCCGGTTCAACGATTGAAGGGCTAGAGAAGCTGCGCCCGGCTTTTCAAGAAGGCGGATCGGTAACCGCGGGTAATTCATCTGGCATTAACGATGGTTCTTGCGCCCTTATAATTGCTTCAGAAGAAGCTGCTCACGAGCACGGCCTTACACCAAAAGCGCGTATTTTAGGTTTAGCGGCTGGTGGCGTACCGCCTCGAATTATGGGTATTGGGCCTGTCCCATCAACAAAAAAATTAATGAGTAGACTTAACTTGAAAATGGATAATTTAGATATAATAGAGTTGAATGAAGCCTTTGCAGCCCAAGGGCTTGCGGTCCTTCGGGCACTTGGCATCGCCGATGATGACCCGCGTGTTAACCCACAGGGTGGTGCTATAGCGCTTGGTCATCCCTTGGGTGCGAGTGGCGCGCGTCTGGTCACGACAGCAATGTATCAACTTCAACGCGGTAACAAAAAACGAGCTCTGTGCACTATGTGTGTTGGTGTTGGGCAAGGTTCATCTATTATTATTGAGAAAGTTTAAACTTGCCACAAAAGATAGGTGTGTTGGTTAACTGCCCAATTAACCAAGAAAACCGGGAAAAGCTTCCAAAATATTTTAATTTATATTTTGCAGAAGAAGTAGCGGATAGAAACACTCTTCTTGACCAAATCGGTAATGAAATCCATATAATAGTTTCTGATGGCCCGCGCCAGATTGATGCAAAATTAATGGATCAAATGCCTAATTTAAAACTGATATGCTTGCAGTCTGTTGGCATTGATTACCTAGATATTGACACTGCTAATAAGCGAAGTATTCAGGTCACTAATGCTGCAGGAACTAATGCAGCCAGCTGTGCTGACCATGCTTTTGCTCTGATGCTTACCCTCTATCGTAACATTATTATTAACAATCAAAATATGCACTCTAACGGAGCCAATGAACAAACCCCTTTTGCCCGCAGTAACACAATCTACGGAAAAAATATTGGCATACTAGGCTTAGGCGCCATAGGCTGTGAACTAGCAAAACGGGCAACTGCATTTGACATGGAAGTATTTTACCATAATAGAACAAAACGGGCCGATATTCCTTTTAATTATTGTCCCACACTCAAGGATTTGGCATATAAAGTTAATATTTTAGTTGTGGCCTGTCCGGGTGGAGATGCAACACGTAACATCGTTAACTCATCAATACTAAAAGCACTGGGGGTAAACGGCACATTAATAAATGTCGCGAGAGGTAGTATCGTAGATACTCGTGCACTAGTTTTAGCCCTCCAAGACGGTATTATTAAAAATGCTGGCTTAGATGTAATCAGTGGAGTGGAGCAAGAGCGCAACCTTCTATGTAATATGGATAACGTGGTGATGTCACCTCACATTGCAGGTAATACCGATGAATCATGGCTTAAACGTAGCGACCTGATCCGGAAAATTCTAATGGAATTTAGGATTAGAGGACCGCTAACGAATTTGTTAGACTTAGATAATACGGCTAAGATAAAACCACTCTTGACCTTCTAGAATTTTTGTCACAAAGTCGTAGTGCTAAAATGTAAAAAATGCTGCCGCTAACCTGAGAGTTACAACTTAGGATGCATGGGGTAGTATCTTATCAGGGACTAATTTAACATGAGCCTGTCTTTTGCTATCGTCGGTTCGGGACCGTCTGGGATGTATGCCGCCGACGCATTACTAAAAAAATTTCCAGATTGCAAGATTGATGTCTTTGATAAAATACCGATGCCTTTTGGCCTGATACGGTATGGCGTTGCACCGGATCATTTTAAAACTAAGAATACAGCCCGCCAATTCTTAAGAACTCTAGAATTCAGTCAAGTAAGGTACTTGGGCAATATTGAAGTAGGACGAGATATTTCAGTTAGTGAACTCGAAGAAAACTACGATGCAGTAATTTTTGCTATTGGTGCGTACAACGACCGTAAATTAGGTATCCCAGGTGAAAATCTTCCCGGCGTTTACGGCGCCTGTGCATTTGTTGGATGGTATAATGCACACCCGGATTTTCGAGACATTAATCCTATGTTAGATGGTTCAAACACGGCTGTTGTTGGCATTGGAAATGTCGCCCTAGACATTTGTAGGGTTTTAACTAAGACCCGGTCAGAAATGAAGGGATCGGATATTGCATCACCTGCTCTAGACATTATCCAGAATATGCCAATTGAAGCTGTCCATATGTTTGGTCGTCGAGGCCCGCTTGAAGCTGGGTTTACGCCAAAAGAATTAGGTGAAGTACGTGATTTAGAGCGTTGTTCTGCCATAGTTTCTGCTGATCAACTGCCACTAAATGTTGAAGAAAAATTCGAAGGGCGGGAAAAAGGTATCAAAGAAAAAAACCTTTCAATCCTCCGAGAATTAGCAAATCAAAATATAACCAAAAAACCTGTTAAAATGCATTTTCAATTTTATGCTTCTCCAATCGAGATATTAGGTGCAAACCGCGTTGAAGGAATTAGATTGGAACGTACAAAAGTCAGTAATGGTAAAGCCATATCGACTGGTGAAATATTTGACGTACCTTGCTGCTCTGTGATCACTGCCATCGGTTATCAAACCAAACCCCCAGAGGGTTTGCCTTTGGATGGAGTAACCATCAGCAACACCCGCGGTTGGGTGCGCGATAATTTGTACGTCGTTGGCTGGGCAAAGCGTGGTTCTAGTGGGACTATACCCACGAACGGACCTGATTCGCGCAACGTTATAGATCTGCTAACTGATAATTTGAATAAGAAAGGGTTTAACACCCTTAAACCTGGAGGAGACGCTACTGATAAGCTTCTTTCCATACGCAACGTCCGTGTTGTATCTGTTGCGGATGCAGAAAGAATAAAGGATGCAGAAATTATAAATGCAGCAAAGGACCGCCCATGGGAAAAATTTACCAGTATTAAAGAAATGTTAGCTGTTCTTGATTAACAAAATACCATGTCTGAATGGACTGTATAAAGCGTTATTGGCGTTGCTGAATCCTGATAGGATGTCTATTTATGCTTTCAATTCATGGTAATCTTAAAGGGATTGTGTTTTTTTAATTTGATTTTATCAGTCAGGTTTTGAAATGGTAGTATTCTCATTTTGTGTGTTATCTAAAATATTGTCTAATATGGTTCGCAGATCCTCAGACTGTCGAAGAAGTTGGTTGGCGGCTTCCAAGGCTTCGCGTGATATAGAATTAGATATTTCTCTAGCAACTTGGTTTACATCGTTGACCGTTGCTCCAATTTCCTGAACATCTTTGATGACCTTTTTTGTTCCGTCTTGGATAGATCTGATGCGGTCATCTACTGATTGGCCAGAACCAGATTTGATTTTGATTTTTTTTCTATCTCGTTTTTCATACAGATGAATAAGATTTTCTTCATTGGTACTGTTGGTTGTGTTTAAAGCCGTTTGTACTGCTAATAAGCTAATTTGGTCACTGATAGCTATCATAAGAACTTCAATATCTTCAATTCTATCTGCTGTATCCTCAAGGCCTGATACCATAATTTCAGTTCGTTCAACTTCTTCAAAAGCATTAGAAGCATTTTGGCTGGTCGTCGTTATTTTATTGCTTATATTTGAGATTGTATTGTTGTTTATTGCAAGATCGGGGTTGTCCAGCGCCTCTTTGTGGGGGTTTTCTGATGGGAGGTCCTCGCCCTGGTACTCGTCTTTGCCAGAAAGATTATGTGAATTTGGTATATATTCTACGCTAGGTTGGACATTTTGTTGTCTCGCAATTTCTAGATCCTTACGCAGACGGTCAGCTTGTAGCATATTTTCTCGGAATATGACCAGAGTGTTGGATAGCTGACCTGTCGCGTCCAAGTTAGCAAGATAGGGGATGGGAGCACTTACATTACCATGAGCTAGTTCTATCGCAGTTTCTGCTATTTGTGCACTTGGTACAGACACGCTCCGAATTATAATCATGTGAGAAAAAAAGAGTAATAATAGTATTCCGCTGGTACCATATAGTAAAATTTGGCGAATCAAGGCCTGCGTTTCATGATTTTCTTGGCGAGTAAGGAGCTTAAGGTTGTCATTAAAATTTATTATAGTATTTATGCTTGGTGCAATATAGGCGCTTATTTCTCCAAGCCTAATCTTTGCATTATTATACATCATGTAGCTCCGAGATAGCTGTGTGATATCATTGCTATGACTTTGAATAAGTTTTTTCAGTATTTTTTTTTCTTTATTTTGTAGTGTCGCGTTTAATACCGCCTGGCTGAGGAGATTAATTAAAATATTAATTTTATCTTGTTTTTTTATACTTATATCTTGCGCTAATTTTATTTCGCTAATTTTAATATTACTAAAAAGATTCTGTAGTTTTATATTGTTTCTAGTTGAGGTTAATTGAGACAAGCGCTTTTCTAGGGTTAATAAGGATGTGTTGGCATTTGCTAAGATGCCAATTTCCTTATTAAATCCTATTAATTTTTGGATTTTAATAACTTTTGAAAATTGTTTGTTATGCTCTACAATACCATCATATACGGTTGTGGATAATTTTTGGCTCGTTGGGAACTCTCGATTTTCAACTAAAATTTTAAGTTCACGGATCAAAATTTTAGCCCGTTTTTTGTAATTTTCAGCGTACCGTGCATCTTTTGTCCAAATGAAATTATTACTGTCACTATTCAATGCAATGATTTCAGATTCGATTTTAAGAACGAAATTAGAAAAAGAACTAGCCGTACGAATTTGTTGCAACGCATGTGTAAGTAATTGGTCTCCTTTAAAAAACAGCGCTGCCATACTACAAAATGCTAGGATGCTCGTTATTAGAATTAACCAACGACGGGTTCCATAACTGGATCCACCCATAAAAGATTTGTGTCCCCTATCATCACCCAGCGGTTTGCCTTTAATCCCATAGGTAGGTTCAAGAAATATATCTTTTAAATCATCTTTGTTTTGAACTGTTGTTTTTGAATTTTGGTTTGATGTATCCTCATTCATAATAATTTCTCAATTTTAACACTGGGGGCTCATTTAGTTATAGATTATCATTTTAGCAGATTTTTATTAAATCTATGTTAGACTGTTTTAGGGTCCTCGCGCAAAATAAAATGGGTTAATCCACGCGAATCTTATTGTAAGCTTTAATTGATGCTTGTTAAAAATCATTTTGAGAATGTACAAAAGAAATGTGGGCCTTTTCTTGTTTTATGATTTGTAATTATTTAATAAGTCACACAGATATTTATGGGTTGATAACGAGTTATTAATTTCATCAAATAATACCTCCTGCAAAAAGTGTTAAGCGAGGGTATAATTCGTTAACTTTTTTTAGTTACAATGAAGTTAATGAAAATTTCTAAAGGGTTAAATCATAAATGGGTCTGAAACTACAAATAAAAAGTATATCAAAAAGTGGCAGATGATTTTAGAGTGGCCGCGGCCACTGTCCAACCCCTCAAGCATTCTGGGCAGTCTCGTAAACAAGCACTTTCAGGATATGAGGCTTCAAAAGAAGTCGATCGTCAGGCTAGGATTACAAAACCAATGGATGAACCTGCTTTTCGCCGGGCGTTAGATAAGCTTGATCAGACCCTTGACGCCGATAAGCCTTTTAGGGATGATGTGCCTCGAGGGTTTTATTTGAACATTCGCGTGTAATAAATTAGTTAAGTCTAAATTATTTATCTAACCCCATCAAAGAATTAGCAAAATCAGCAGCTTTAAAGGGTTGCAGGTCCTCCGCTTTCTCACCTATGCCAATTGCATGGACAGGGAGGCCGAATTTTTCTGCTAACGAGACCAGTACGCCACCTTTGGAAGAGCCATCTAATTTGGTGACAATTAGGCCTGTTATATTAACTACGTCGGCGAATACTTCAACTTGGGAGTGAGTGTTTTGGCCTGTAGTGGCATCTAGTACAAGTAAACAGCTATGAGGAGCTGTTTCATCTACTTTGTTCAGAACGCGGATGATTTTCTGTAATTCTGCCATAAGCTCTTTTTTATTATGTAGACGGCCTGCTGTATCTATTAGAAGGATATCAGCTTTTATTTTTTTAGCTTGTTCCAATGCATCAAAAGCAAGGCTCGCAGCGTCTTTTCCAAGTTCAGAGGCAATCACTTGGCAGTTGGCGCGTTTGCCCCAAATATTTAATTGTTCAATTGCGGCTGCTCGAAACGTATCGCCCGCGGCCAGAATAACCTTGTGGCCAGTCTTAGCGTAGGTCTCTGCAAGCTTGCCTATAGTCGTTGTTTTTCCAACACCATTAACCCCGCAAACTAGAATAACATGCGGTGTATTTTGAGTATTAATTTTTAATTGTACAGCAACAGGCTCTAAGATTTTAGTTATTTCAGATGCTAAAACACCTTTGATCTCTTCGGCAGTAATTTCTTTACCAAAACGGGAAGATGAAATTAATTGTGTCAGCCTAGCTGAAGTCGCGACACCTAAATCAGATGTGATTAAAATTTCTTCAAGGCTTTCGATCGCAGCCGTATCAAGTTTTCGTTTTGTAAAAAGATCGTTGATATTCTTTGAAAGGACTGATGAAGAGCGACCTAGGCCCCCTTTTAGGCGCGATAGCCAACCACTTTTTATATCTTTTTGTTCTTCATTCTTCATCATATGGGGGTGGCTATAAGTTCTGCAGTTAGATATTGATCAGAAAATTTAGTAATTAAGGCTGAAACAATAGTACCTTGCTGTTGGTTGTTCGTTAAGCGAACTGGTGCGTAGGTCTCTGTATATCCCTGGTTTTGGCGTTCTACTAAAATTTTAGCCGTTTGGCCGTTGAGCGTTTTAAAATAATTAGCCTTAGTCCTTTCGCCTTTTTGTCGCAGAGTTGCCGCACGATTTTTTCGGGTCTGTTGCTTAACTTGCGGCATGTTAGCTGCGGGTGTTTCCGGCCGTGGAGAATACGGAAAAACATGTAAATAAGTAAGACCTGCGTCATCAATCAATTCTAGGGTTTCCTTAAACAGCGGTTCTGTCTCGGTTGGGAACCCAGCAATCAGGTCGGCTCCAAATACAATATTTGGCCTAATTTTACGAATTTGAGCGCAAAGGTTGATCACGTCTTGTTTATTGTGGCGACGTTTCATGCGTTTTAAAATTAAATCACTACCAGCTTGAACACTTAAATGTAAATGTGGCATTAAACGAGGTTCGCAACCGATTAAGTCAATTAATTCTCCATCAATCACCGCTGGGTCAAGAGAGCTCAGACGTAATCGCTTTAGATCCGGTGCTAATGCGAGTAAGCGGCGGATCATCTGGCCTAGGGTTGGTTTTCCGGGTAAATCTTGACCGTAAGATGATATATCCACCCCAGTTAGAACGGCTTCGAGGTAACCCTGGTTAACTAAATGGTTAATTTGGTCAGCAATTTGTTGGATAGGCACGGACCGACTGTTACCGCGTCCATAAGGGATTATACAAAAGGTGCAACGGTGGTTGCAACCTTGTTGAATTTGAACAAAAGCTCTGGAGTGTGCTTCAAATCCGCTAATTAAGTGACGGGGGACTTTTGTCGCTTTCATGATATCAGATATTTGCGATTTAACTTTTGAGCGTGTTGGTAGGTAGTTCTCCAGTTTAAGCTTTTCTTCATTTCCCAGCACAAGATCTACCTCCGGCATACTCTTATAATCCTCTGGAGTGATTTGGGCGGCACATCCTGAAACAATAATTTTAGTATTTGGGTGGTCGCGTCTAAATTTTCTAATCTGGCTTCTGGCTTGCCGTTCGGCTTCTGAAGTTACAGCACAGGTATTAAATATAACTGTGTCATTGAGGCCTGCAGCTTTCGCGTGGTCACGCATTATTTCTGATTCGAACGCATTAAGCCTACAACCAAATGTTATGACCTCTGGCAAGGTCTTCTTTTTAGTCATAATATCCAAGTCCCGGCAAAGCTCGTCTCTGTTGGCCCGGTCATAAATATGTGTTTGCCGTTGCGCCATTCTATCTCTAACGGACCGCCATCTAATTCAACAATTGCATTGCACTCAGTTAGATTTCGACGCACAGCAGCAACCAACGTTGCACAGGCTCCAGTTCCACAAGCTTGCGTAATTCCGACCCCCCTTTCCCATACACGCAGGCGAATATGGGTTCTGGAGGTAACTTGGGCAACCTCAACATTTGTTCTTTTTGGATAAAATTTATGGTGTTCTACAACAGGACCAATTTTATTAAGGTCTATTTTAGCCACATTATCAACAAAGAAAACAGCGTGAGGGTTACCAACGCCGACGGCTACCGGATCACTTAACGCACCTTCTGTTATACTTAATGACAGTGTATCCATTTCAGTTGCTAAGGGGATATCATCCCATTTTATATAAGCGGGCCCCATATCAACGCAAATGCCGGATCCCGATTTAGTGGCAATCAATAAGCCGCTTAAAGTTTCGATAGTTGCCTGGTCTGAACCTTTCTCATCCATTATTAATCCACCAATGCAACGCGTTGCGTTGCCGCATGCTTCAACTTCGCCGCCATCGGAATTATAAATACGCATCATAATATCGCCCCGGTTACGTGCATTCTCGAGTAATATCACTTGATCACATCCAATACCCCGACGACGATCAGCTATTGATTGTGTTTGAACCGCAGTCAACTCAATCGGCGTGTTCCGGGCATCAAAAACGACAAAGTCATTTCCCAAACCATGCATTTTTATAAATTTTAACGCAGTCATAGTGGCGATATAGAGCTGAAACCAATGCAAGTCCACTATTTTTCTAATTATTATATTCTGTAAATTTTAAATTATATTGGATTAAAATCATTGAGCTATTAAGGGCAATAGTGATAGTTAGTTATTTATTTCTCTGGTGCGGCAATAAATAATAGATATATTCATTTATACTTAAGAGTAATCTCCCCCGATCGGATCTACCGTAACTGGTTGAAGGCGATGATAATTAGTTAAATTAGTGTGCGAACCGCTTGACTTTTAAATGATATAACAATAATAATTTAGTTTATAATTGGTATTTATGTTGATGGCCTTAATTGAATTGTTCACTTAGGGTTGTGTGTAGTTGATATGTAGACGTAGCTAGTCCGCGAGTTTCGCGCACTGGTATTTTTTGTTTGTGTAATATGGAACCTAAAAAGTGTTTGATGGATTAAGTGATAAATTTGGAGATATTTTTGATCGTCTAAAGAGGCGAGGCGCCCTGAGCCCGTCTGATATTTCTGACGCCATGCGTGAAATTCGCCTAGCCTTATTGGAAGCGGATGTCGCGTTGCCAGTGGTTAAAAATTTCATTGACCAAGTTCAGGAACAGGCTGTTGGCCATGATGTCTTGAAAAGTGTCACCCCAGGTCAGATGGTGATAAAAGTTGTTAATGATCATTTGATCAAAATGTTAGGCCCTGAGGATGCCAAAATTAATTTAGTTGCGGCTGCGCCTGTGCCGATTTTAATGGTAGGCTTGCAAGGGTCCGGCAAAACTACAACTACAGCTAAGTTAGCCTTTCGCTTAAAAAATAAAGATCGAAAAAAAGTTTTGGTTGCAGGCCTCGATGTTGCGCGTCCAGCAGCTCAGGAACAACTCGCACAACTCGCGGCCCAAGCTGAGGTTGCTGGATTAACTCCGGTATTTGGAGAACAGCCTTTAGGTATAGCCAAGCGAGCGATGGAAACGGGACGCCGGGAAGGCTTTGATGTTGTCATTTTAGACACGGCAGGTCGTTTAGCAATAGACCAAGATCTGATGAACGAAGTGGCTGAAATTCGAAATATTGTTGTTCCGGCAGAGGTTCTATTAGTTGCGGACGCGATGGGTGGTCAGGATGCTGTGAACGTGGCATCAGAATTTAATGAAAAAGTAGGTATAACGGGAATTGTACTCACGAGAGTTGATGGGGATGCTCGTGGTGGTGCTGCTCTTTCAATGAGATCTGTTACAGGTTGCCCAATTAAATTGATGGGTGTTGGCGAAAAACTCGATGCGCTTGAAACATTCCAAGCTGAGCGTATTGCTAGTCGTATTCTTGGCATGGGGGATATTGTTGGTCTCGTTGAGAAAGCAGGAGAAGTAGCGGATCAAGCTGAAGCCGAAAAAGTCGCCAAGCGGGCTCTGAAAGGTCAATTTACGTTAGTAGATTTACAGCAGCAGTTGGCCCAAGTAAAAAGTATGGGTGATGTTAATAGTTTAATGGGTATGTTGCCTGGCGTAGGTAAAATGAAAAAGCAGATTGCTGATGCCAACATTGATGACCAGATGATTGCACGCCAAGAAGCAATTATACTATCTATGACGCTGAAAGAGCGACGCAACCCAAAGTTATTAAATGCTAAGAGACGGAAACGTATTGCTGCTGGTTCGGGTACTAGTGTGCAGGATGTAAATCGCTTGCTTAAACAATTTCAGCAAATGGCGACAATGATGAAGAAAATGGGCAAAAAAGGCCCGAGGGGTATGATACCTGGAATGGATAGCGGTATGCTAGGTGGTATGGTGCCACCCCCAGGAATGAAATTTTGAGTTAAAACTTTAATTTAGAACAAAGAAAGAGGAAAAATATAATGTCTACTAAAATTCGTTTATCGCGTGGTGGTGCAAAAAAGCGTCCGTTTTATCGTATTGTGATTGCGGACACTCGAAGTCCGCGTGACGGTCGTTTTATTGAGCGTGTAGGTACTTATAACCCAATGGTTGCTAAAGATCACCCGGAGCGGATTGTTCTTAAAGAGGATCGTATTAAACATTGGTTAGCCAATGGTGCTTTGCCAACAGATAGGGTGGCTCGTTTTTTGGGTGCTGCTGATATTATTGAAAAACCAACCTATGCCGAGCAGACAACAAAGCATCTCCCTCGTGCTAAAACCTTGGAACGCATAAAAGAAAAAGAAGAAGCTCAGAAAGTGGCTAAAGAAAATGTAGTTGTAGAGGCTCCAGCAGAAGAGGTTAAAGCGGAAGAGGCTCCAGCAGAAGAGGCTCCAGCAGAAGAGGCTCCAGCAGAAGAGGCTCCGGTAGAAAAGGAAAAGAAAAGCGACTAATTTAAATGGTTAAAGTTGTAGATCAGGATCGGATTTGTGTGGGTGTTATTGTCGGATCCCATGGTCTGCAGGGGTCGGTTAAGATTAAGAGTTTTATGGTTACTTCTAATGATATTACCGCCTATGGTCCTTTGACGGATAAAGACGGCAAACAGAGTTTCATATTAGATTTAATTAGTAGTAATAATAAAGGTTTAGTCGTTAAATTAAGTGGGGTAACGAATAGAACTGCCTCTGAGGCGTTGAGGGGTTTAGAGTTGTATTTATCGCGAGATTTGTTGCCAAAATTGCATGAAGATGAGTTTTATTATTCAGACTTAGTTGGCTTAGTAGTTGAAAATAGGAATGGTGAAATAATTGGTACTGTAAGTATGGTAGATAATTACGGTGCTGGCGAAGTCATAGAAGTCGATTTGGAGGGAGGTGGCACGGAGATGTATAGAATGTCGCTAGCAGTTGTCCCTGAGATTGACTTGAAAAATGGCCGTATTATAGTTAATCCGCCATTTGAGGTTCTTGCGCAAAAAAACTGAGACACAAATAAAACTGAGGAAAATTAATGGCAAAGAATATGCCGAAAGAAGTGAAACCAAGTGCCGCTAGAGTAAACCAAGTGTGGAGTGCTACCGTGGTTACGCTATTTCCCGGGATGTTTCCTGGGTCACTTGGACAATCGCTAGCTGGTAAGGCTCTCGATGATGGCGTTTGGTCAATCAATACAGTTGATATTAGAGATTTTGCTGCTGATAATAAACAAACCGTAGATGATGCACCTTTTGGTGGGGGTGCTGGAATGGTTATGCGTGCAGATGTTATAGATGCGGCACTTTTTTCTGTAAACAAATCAAATAAATTACCGCTTATATATGTTACGCCGCGTGGCAAACCACTAACGCAGGCGCGCGTAAAAGAGTTGGCTGCGTCACCAGGCGTTATTCTCTTGTGTGGTCGCTACGAAGGTATTGATAATCGTGTGATTGACGCCTGGGCTATTGAAGAGGTTAGTTTGGGTGATTTTGTTTTATCAGGCGGTGAGCCGGCTGCGGTGGCGCTAATTGATGCCTGCGTGCGTCTTTTGCCGGGAGTAATAGGAAATAAATTGGCTTCAGTTGAAGAAAGCTTTGAGGGTGGGTTGCTTGAATACCCCCATTACACTCGACCTAGAGATTGGGATGGGCGGGAGGTACCAGAAATTCTCCTGTCTGGTCACCATGAAAAAGTAAAGGATTGGCGGCAAACGCAAGCAGAACATATTACACGAGAAAGAAGACCAGATCTGTGGGAAAAGTATAATATCAAACATGAAGCTAAATTAAATAAACATTAATAATTATAAAAATTGAACTCTAGCTTAAGGAAAAGAAAATGAATATTTTGCAAGAAATTGAACAGGAACAAATTGATCAGCTCAGCGCAGGTAAGTCGATGCCAGAATTTGCTCCAGGCGATACAATTAAAGTGAACGTAAAGGTTGTTGAGGGGGAGCGCGAGCGTATTCAGGCATATGAAGGTGTTTGCATTGCTCGTAAGAATGATGGTCTCCACTCAAATTTTACAGTTCGAAAAATATCCTATGGCGAGGGTGTCGAGCGTATATTTCCTCTTTACTCACCAAATCTTGAAAGTGTAGAAATTTTACGCCGAGGTGATGTGCGTCGGGCAAAATTATACTATCTTCGTGGTCGCCAAGGAAAACGGGCACGTATTGCAGAACGAACTGATGGCTATGCTGCTAAACTTTCAGCTGCTGATCGTGAAGTAGCGTTAGCTGCAAAAGAAAAAAATAAAAAAGCCAGCGCTGCGAAAAAAACATCTAAGTCAAAAGCAAAGGTTGAAACGCCGGTTGAAGTTATTGAAGCAAAAGTAGAGGCAAAGATAGAAGATTAGTTCTGCGCTATAAAAATTCTGTGGAATTTTTATCCTATTATCGAAAAGTGAGGGATTTAAGATGAATAAAGCAATAACCCTTTATGACAAACTTTGGAATTCGCACATTGTTGATGAGCAGGAAGATGGAACGTGTTTGATCTATATTGACAGACATTTAATACATGAAGTTACATCACCACAGGCCTTCGACGGCCTGCGTAAAGAAGGTCGCAACGTGCGTAGAACAGATCTTACGCTAGCTGTAGCGGATCATAATGTTCCGACAACCGATCGTTCCGTTCCAATTGCGGATAATGAATCGCGCATTCAAATTGAGACACTTGAAAAAAATTGTGCTGATTTTGGCGTGGAGTTATATTCAATGAATGATATCCGCCAAGGTATCTGCCATGTTATAGGACCGGAACAAGGTTTTACTTTGCCAGGCACAACATTGGTGTGTGGAGATTCTCATACCGCAACCCATGGGGCTTTTGGCTCTATGTCATTTGGTATCGGGACGTCTGAAGTTGAACACGTTCTTGCAACCCAGACACTATTACTGACAAAGTGCCGAAATATGCGGGTGACGGTTAATGGCGCCATACCACGAGGTATTACAGCAAAAGATTTGATCCTTGCTGTTATTGGTAAAATTGGGACTGCCGGTGGTACGGGTGCTGCAATAGAATTTGCTGGCGACGCATTCAAGTCTTTGACAATGGAAGGCCGCATGACGGTCTGTAATATGACCATCGAAGCTGGTGCCCGTGTTGGCCTGTTTGCGCCAGATGAAACGACTTTTACGTACCTTAAAGGTCGACCTAAATCACCAAAGGCTGGTGCGTGGGAAACCGCAATTGAATATTGGAAAACTCTTACGACTGATGAAGGTGCCGTGTTTGATGAAGAAATTGTGATGGATGCTTCTGATATTCAGCCGCAAGTGACTTGGGGCACTTCTCCGGAAGATGTAACTACGATTGGCGCCAGAGTACCAAACCCAGCAGATGAACCTGATGAAAATCGTCGTAATAAAATGGAACGATCGTTAGAATATATGGGTCTTGAAGCGGGCACACTGATGGAAGATATCAAAATTAATGCGGCCTTTATTGGTTCTTGCACCAATAGTCGGATTGAAGACATGCGTGCTGCTGCTGAAATAGCTAAAGGCCGCAAAGTGGCAGTTGGCGTTCAAGCTTTGGTTGTGCCTGGTTCGGGATTGGTCAAAGAGCTTGCTGAACAAGAAGGCTTAGACCAAATATTTATCGACGCGGGGTTTGAGTGGCGCGACGCTGGATGCTCAATGTGCCTAGCAATGAACGCTGATAAGTTAAAGCCAGGCGAACGTGCAGCATCAACGTCAAATCGAAATTTTGAAGGGCGACAAGGGCCTGGCGGGCGCACTCACTTAGTCAGCCCTGCGATGGCAGCGGCAGCAGCTATAACCGGTCATTTGACCGATGTGCGTAATTTAGAGTAAGGGAGAGGAAACGTTTATGGATAAATTTGATAAATTAACCGCGGTTGCGGCTCCTCTGCCATTGATCAATGTTGATACTGATATGATTATTCCGGCACGGTTTTTAAAGACGATTAAACGCACGGGTCTAGGTGCTGGTTTATTTAGTACCCTGCGGTTTAATGAGGATGGCAGTGACCGTGAAGATTTTGTGCTTAACAAACCCGCGTATAAAGATGCAGAAATTCTGATTGCTGGTGAGAATTTTGGCTGCGGTTCCTCTCGTGAGCATGCTCCTTGGGCTCTTCTTGATTATGGAATTAAATGCATAATTGCCCCAAGTTTTGCGGATATTTTTTATAATAATAGCTCAAAAAATGGTATTCTTTTAGTTCAACTACCTAAAGAAGAAATTGATAAGTTGATGGAAAATGCAGAGCGTGGAGCTAATGCAACATTGTCTATTGATTTAGGAGCTCAGGAAATTACAGGGTCTGATGGTGTTGTTATTAAATTTGAAATTAATAAATTTAAAAAACATTGTTTATTGAATGGCCTGGATGATATTGGTCTGACCATGCAAAAAGATGATAAAATAAATAACTACGAAGAACGTCTCAGAATTGCTCAACCTTGGTAACAATTAAAATAGAAAAAGAGAATTAAAATGCCTGTTAATAAAAAATTACTTTTACTGCCAGGTGATGGCATTGGCCCTGAAATCGTAAACGAAGTTCGTAAAATTATTAGTTGGATGGATAAGCGCCGTTCGGTAACTTTTGATATTACTGAAGGTTTGATAGGTGGTGCGGCAATCGATGCTACCGGTGGACCGTTACCTGATAAAACTCTGGAAGCTGCGCATGCCTCTGATGCAGTTCTCATGGGCGCCGCAGGTGGGCCAAAGTGGGAAACTTTACCATTTGAGGTTCAGCCTGAGCGAGGTCTGTTGGGAATTCGCAAGGAGCTCGGCCTGTTTGCCAATCTTCGCCCTGCAATCGTGTTTGATGCTTTGGCTGATGCGTCAACTTTGAAACTGGATGTTGTCAAAGGCCTTGATATAATGATTGTTCGTGAATTGACTGGAGGAATTTATTTCGGCGAGCCGCGTGGTGTTGAAGACATAGGCGATGGTAATCGTCGAGGTTTTAACACCCTGACGTATACAACACCTGAAATACAACGTATTGGACGTGTAGCTATGGATTTGGCCGCTAAGCGGGATAAACGAGTCTGCTCAATAGATAAGGCAAATGTGCTGGAAACCACAGTAATGTGGCGCGAAGAAATGACTAAAATTGGCAAAGATTATCCCGATATTGATCTGAGCCATATGTATGTCGATAATGCGGCTATGCAATTGGTGCGGAATCCAAAACAATTTGACGTGATTGTCACAACTAATATGTTTGGTGATATTTTGTCTGATTGTGCAGCGATGTTAACAGGCTCGCTCGGGATGCTGCCATCAGCATCACTTGGAGCTCCAGATGAAAATGGTCGCCAGGCTGCTTTGTATGAGCCTGTGCATGGTACGGCTCCTGATATAGCGGGCCAAGGTATTGCTAACCCTTTGGCGCAAATCCTCAGTTACTCGATGTTGTTACGTTATTCTTTTGATATGTTTGAAGATGCTGATTTTATTGATCAAGCTGTCCAAAATGTACTTGGACAAGGTTTGCGAACAGGCGATATTATGGGTGAAGGCTCGGCTAAAATTTCGACTTCTGAAATGGGTGATGCCATTATCAATGAACTGGATAAACAAGCTGCTTAAAATAGCTGCTTGCAAATAGAAAGAAAGCAAACGCGCTTCGCTTCGTATTAAAATGCAATATCCGCATGGAGAACTAAAATGGGCCATAAATACGCAGTTGTGGGTGCAACCGGCAATGTTGGGCGAGAGATTTTGCAAACTCTTGAGGAGCGTGGCGTCGCAGTTACCGATGTGTCGGCTGTGGCCTCTTCGCGCTCAGTTGGAGCTCAAGTTTCCTACGGTGAAGACCATGTCTTGGAAATATTTGATTTAGCAAAATTTGATTTTGAAGGGACTGACATAGTCCTATCAAGCCCCGGCGCTAAAATTTCTGCGGAATATGTTCCACGCGCAACCTCAGCTGGTGCTATTGTTATAGATAATACATCGCACTTTCGCATGGATCCTGACGTCCCTCTTGTTGTTCCCGAGGTGAACCCTGAAGCAATTGCAGAGTTTCGGAATAAAAATATTATAGCAAATCCGAATTGTTCGACTATTCAGTTGGTTGTTGCGTTAAAACCCTTGCACGATTTGGCGCGTATTAGAAGGGTTGTTGTGTCAACTTATCAGTCTGTCTCAGGCGCAGGTAAATCTGCAATGGATGAATTATTCAATCAGACCAAGGGCATCTACATGAACGAGCCGGGTCAAAAATTTCAAGAAAATTTTCCTAAACAAATTGCATTTAATACGATTCCACAAATTGATGCGTTTATGGAAGACGGCTCCACTAAGGAAGAATGGAAGATGATGGTGGAGACTAAGAAAATTCTTGATCCAGAAATTAGAATGACTGCGACCTGTGTCCGAGTACCAGTCTTTGTTGGCCATGCTGAGGCGGTCAATGTTGAGTTTGAGAATCCAATAACCACTGAAGAAGCGCGTGAAGCTTTGCGTGTTGCTGAAGGTGTTGTCGTTGTTGATCATCGCGCAGATGAAGGTTATGTCACACAGGTTGAATGTGTCGGTGAAGATCCCGTTTATGTCAGCCGAATTCGTGATGATATGACCCTTGAGAATGGGCTAAATTTCTGGGTAGTTGCAGACAATCTCCGTAAGGGCGCGGCTTTAAATACGGTTCAGATTGCTGAAACCTTAATCCGAGATCATTTGTAAATTGTATGAGAGACACGCATTGATATCGATGCGGTTAATGATGGGCGGTGGTATTAAAAATATAATAGGGACCCATTATTGCTGATGAAGATAAATCTGAAGAAGCGGTGCACAAGCTTACGCGTAATTATCTAGGTAAAAAGCTTTTTGTTTTCATTACTTTACCCAATGAATCTCGAGTAATTTTTTGGTCTTATTTACTTAGATTTTTTTTTAATTTGTGTTGCGTATGCGTTTGCTTGAAGATTGTGGCGGACATAAAAGATGATCCGCAGAGCTGAATAGTACGTATTCTAGATAACCAATAAAATAATGCATGTATAACGGAGTTGTTAGATAAAAAATGTGTTTGAAATCTTATAATTTTAGTCCTACTTTTTAAAATTAGAATTATTGAGCAACTTATTTTTTCATTAGGTTACTCAGTTTACATAATTTACTTAAGGTTTAGTCCATGAATCCGGGAAATCGCCCGCTATCTCCACATTTACAAGTTTATAAACCCCAGATTACCTCGGTTTTATCAATCTTACATCGGCTAACTGGGATAGGGCTTGCGGCGGGTGCTGTGGTGCTTGTTTACTGGTTGAACGCAGCTGCTTATGGGCCCGATGCCTTTGAGTATGCGCAAGATTTACTTGCGACTTGGTTTGGTAAATTACTACTTCTTGGTTGGACCTGGGCTCTTTTTTATCATTTGTGTAATGGTATCCGACATATGTACTGGGACGCAGGTCGAGGATTAGAGCTGCAGCAGGTATATATGACAGGTTGGCTTGTTGTTATCGCTTCCCTCGGTTTTACACTAATTTCTTGGATCGCCGGTTATGGCCTTTTGGGTGGGATTTAAAATGGATTTACGTTCTGATTTAGGTCGTGTGCGTGGGCTTGGTAGCGCTAAAGGTGGAACATCCCATTGGTGGGCACAACGGGTCACAGCGTTGGCATTAGTGCCACTTAGTGTCTGGTTTGTTTTTTCGATAATCAACTTGGTAGGTGTTGACAGGGGGGGGCTCAAAATTTGGGTAAACGGGCCGGTTAGTTTTGTGTTGATGGTGCTTTTCTTGATAGCCTTGTTTTACCATATGCAGCTTGGTCTCCAAGTTGTAATTGAAGACTACGTGCATAATGAGAAAAATAAAGTTATCTCATTGATCCTTAACAAACTGATAGCTGTTTTCCTTGTTGTTTCAGGTATTACTGCCCTCATGAAAATTGCCTTCGGAGGCTAAAATTTAAGATGTCAAATTCTTATGAGATTATAGACCACGTTCACGACGTAATTGTTGTTGGTGCCGGTGGTGCTGGTTTGAGAGCAACGCTTGGTATGACTGCTGCGGGCCTAGACACTGCCTGCATCACCAAGGTATTTCCAACCCGTTCTCATACTGTTGCAGCTCAAGGTGGAATTGGAGCAGCGTTGGGTAATATGCAGGACGATAGTTGGCAGTGGCACATGTACGACACGGTCAAGGGCGCTGATTGGCTGGGTGATCAAGATGCTATCGAATATATGTGTCGCGAAGCCGTGCCAGCAGTGCATGAACTGGAACATTTTGGAGTTCCGTTTTCCAGAACCGAAGAGGGTAAGATATATCAACGCCCTTTTGGCGGTCATATGCGTGATTTTGGTGAAGCACCGGTCGAACGCGCTTGTGCAGCAGCGGACCGTACAGGCCATGCTATTTTACATACGCTTTATCAACAATGCATGAAACATAATGCTGAGTTTTTTATCGAGTATTTTGCTATTGATCTGATTATGGATAGTGAAGGGGCTTGCCGTGGCGTAATGGCATGGAATTTGGCCGATGGGACAATGCACCGTTTTCTTGCCCATCAAACTGTTATGGCGACGGGTGGCTATGGCCGTAGTTATTTTTCATGCACGTCTGCTCATACTTGTACAGGCGATGGCAATGGAATGGTTCTGCGCGCTGGACTGCCAATGGAAGATATGGAATTTGTTCAGTTTCATCCGACTGGTATATACGGATCTGGATGTTTAATCACGGAAGGCGCCCGCGGTGAAGGTGGTTATTTGACAAACTCCGAAGGTGAAGCTTTTATGGAACGGTATGCTCCAAGTGCTAAAGATCTAGCCTCTCGTGATGTTGTAAGTCGCTCAATGACTGTTGAAATTAGAGAGAAACGTGGCGTCGGTGTAGATGGCGACCACATTTTTTTACATCTCGAGCATCTAGGCGCGGAAGTATTAAGTCAACGTTTGCCTGGTATTACTGAAACGGCAAAGATTTTCTCTGGTGTTGATGCCACCAAAGATCCTATTCCGGTGTTGCCTACTGTTCACTATAACATGGGTGGTATTCCAACTAATTATCACGGTGAAGTTTTGCGTCCGACGTCAAGTAATCCAGACGCTGTATGTCCAGGTCTAATGGCAATCGGTGAGGCGGCTTGTGTGTCTGTTCACGGTGCTAACCGTTTGGGAACTAATTCGCTATTAGATATTGTAGTGTTTGGCCGAGCGGCAGCGCTTCGCGCAGTGGAAATCGTGGATAAGAATAAAGCTGTTAAAGCTGCTGACCCTAAAACCGGTGAAATAGCTATTGAGCGCTTTGATAAGCTACGGCATGCTAATGGCAGTCAGAAAACTGCTGACGTTCGAATTGGTATGCAGCGTATTATGCAGAATAATGCAGCTGTTTTTAGAACCTCTGAAGTTCTAAAAGAAGGTGTTGAGCTCATAGATAAGTCAGCAGAGAATTTAAAGGATCTAAGTGTTAGTGATCAATCTTTGATTTGGAATTCTGATTTAGTTGAGACGTTAGAGCTTGAAAATCTTATGGCGTGTGCAAAAGCGACTATGTATAGCGCCGAGGCTAGACACGAATCGCGTGGTGCTCACGCCCATGAAGACTACCCTGATCGTGATGATAAAAATTGGATGAAACATACTTTGGCTTGGGTTGATGAAAAATGGAATGTCAAATTAGATTATCGTCCCGTTCATGAATATACTCTCACTGATGAAGTGGAATATATTACACCTCGGGCAAGGGTCTATTAAGATGATTCAAAGGTATGGAGTTTAATATGGTAGAGTTTACCCTCCCTCGGAATTCTAAGGTTGTCAAAGGCAAAACACACAAGGCTCCGGACGGTACGAAGAATATCAAAAAATTCAAAGTTTATAGGTATGACCCGGACCAAGAGAAAAATCCACAACTTGATACTTATGAAGTGGACCTGGATACCTGTGGTCCAATGGTATTAGATGCGCTTATAAAAATTAAGAATGAGATAGACCCAACGCTGACTTTCCGGCGGTCGTGTAGGGAAGGTGTTTGTGGTTCTTGCGCAATGAATGTTGATGGAACTAATACCCTCGCGTGTATAAAAGATATTGATCAAATTAAAGGTGATGCCTCTATTTATCCATTACCACATATGCCTGTGATTAAAGATTTAGTACCTGATTTATCGATACCATATGCCCAATATAAATCAATTAAGCCATGGATCCAGACTGACACGCCGGCGCCTGGTTCAGAACGCCCCCAGTCACCTGAAGAAAGGGCTAAACTTGATGGTTTGTGGGAATGCGTCCTATGTTTTTGTTGTCAAACATCTTGTCCAAGCTACTGGTGGAATGGAGATCGTTACCTTGGTCCAGCTATATTATTACAAGCGTATCGTTGGCTTGTAGACTCTAGGGATGAAAATACTGGTGGCCGCTTAGATGCGCTTGAAGATCCTTTCAAACTTTATCGTTGCCACACTATTATGAATTGTACTAATTCATGTCCGAAGTCACTTAACCCGGCATTAGCCATTGCTGAGACTAAAAAATTAATGGTTGAACGTATGTGAACTAACATTTTATGTTGAGTAATAATATTAATAATTTTTCTGGTGGCCCGCTCAATAAGTATCGCAAAAAGGTCAAAGATGGCGACTTGAATGCGGACCCTGCCCAGGAAGCCTTAGCTGGAAAATTACAAAACCTGTACGATGCGCTTGAAGGCTACCAGCCGCCTTCTGATTCAGTCAGTTGGCGAGAACGCTTGGGGTTAAGGTGCAAGCGGACTGAACCTCTCAAAGGCCTTTATATTTTTGGTGATGTGGGACGTGGCAAATCAATGTTAATGGATTTGTTTTGCGAAACTGTGCCATTCGAGCGCAAGCGTAGGGTCCATTTCCATTCGTTTTTGCAAGATATTAATGCCCGTTTTAATGCCTTCCGCGCCCAAAATCCTAATGGAGGTGACCCAATTCCAGACGTTGTAAAATCAATTGCTGATGAAACGTGGCTCTTGTGTTTTGATGAATTACAGGTAGTCAATATTGTTGATGCGATGATTCTAGGTCGCTTATTTGAGGGCTTGTTTGATCGAAATGTAATAATTCTTGCAACATCTAATCGTCCGCCCAGTGATCTTTATAAAGATGGGTTGCAACGTGAAAAATTTTTACCTTTCATAGATTTAATCACTCGGCGTTTAGATGTCTATCAATTAGGTGCCGCTAGAGATTATAGGTTGGAACGCATGTTGGGGATGAAAGTTTATCATCATCCCTTAGGACTAAAGGTTAATGCAGATTTAGACCGCTATTTTTTTGAACTCACAAAGGGATATACAGCTGTGGCCGATAAAATTATGGTCAAAGGAAGAGTTATTAAAATTCCCATGGCAGCTGCTGGTGTTGGGAAAGTTAAATTTGAAAACTTGTGTGCGGAAGCTTTAGGGCCGGCAGATTATCTTGAGATAGCTAGGCGATATCATACATTAATTTTAGAAGAAATACCGCGGATGGGGGAAGCCTTAAAAAATGAAGCCCAACGTTTTATTACTCTAATTGATGCTCTTTATGAAAATAAGGTGAACTTAATATGCTCGGCAGATGCCCCCCCCAAAGAACTTTATACGTTAGGAGAAGGCGTTTTTGAATTTGAGCGCCTAGTTTCGAGATTAATGGAAATGCAATCTGAAAAATATCTCTCGCTCCCGCATTGTAATGAATAACTTTACCGGAGACATAATTGAGCTTTATAAGAAAGAATTATAGCATTAACTCCATTAATATTAGGCAACCCTTCTAGACTATTCTGGGTGTTGTGGGCTTGCTCTCAAACTGATTTTGCTTTACGAACCGCGGATATAAATTTGTATCGAGGTTCTCTGGTATGCGCAGATTTTAAGCCATATTAGGTAAGCTATGGTTTGCTTTCCTGGATATTCATAATAAGGGGGAAATTTAAATGTCGAGAGATAAAATTGCGCTGGTTGGTGCTGGAAATATTGGTGGAACCTTAGCCCATTTGGCTGGCCTTAAGGAACTTGGTGATGTTGTTATGTTCGATATCATAAACGGTGTGCCCCAAGGTAAATCTTTAGACTTAGCACAGAGTTCGCCGGTGGAGGGCTTTGATGCTAAAATGATTGGTGCTAATCGCTATACAGCTATTAAAGGTGCAGACGTTGTAATTGTAACGGCCGGGATAGCTCGCAAGCCGGGCATGAGTCGTGATGACCTAATCGGTATTAACACAAGCGTAATGCAATCTGTCGGACTAGGTATTAAAGAAAACTGTCCAGATGCATTTGTCATTTGCATTACTAACCCTCTTGACGTCATGGTAGGTGTATTGCGCGATGCCTGTGGCTTACCAGCAAATAAAGTTGTTGGCATGGCAGGGGTTCTTGATTCAGCACGTTTTCGTTATTTTCTCGCAGAAGAAATGAATGTTTCTGTTGAAGATGTGACCGCTTTTGTTTTAGGGGGGCATGGTGATAGTATGGTGCCTTCGGTTCGTTATTCCACAGTTGCTGGTATTCCTTTGACCGATCTAGTAAAAATGAAGTGGCTTTCGCAGAAAAAACTCGACGAAATTGTTCAACGCACTAGAGATGGTGGGGCGGAGATTGTTGGTTTGCTAAAAACAGGTTCAGCCTATTTCGCGCCAGCTAGTGCAGCTATCCAAATGGCGGATTCCTATTTAAAAGATAAAAAACGAATACTACCGTGTGCGGCTTATTTAAATGGTCAATACGGAGTGAAAGGTATTTATGTTGGTGTGCCAGTTGTGATAGGCGCTAAAGGTGTGGAGAAGATTGTTGAAGTTAAACTTGATGCATATGAAAAGAAAGCATTCAATTCCTCTGTTAAAGCGGTTAAGAAATTAGTAGCAGAGACCCAGCTTTTATTAAAGAAGGAAACCAGTTCAAATAAAAAAATTATAAGTAAAACCGTAAAAAAGAAATTAAGTTCTTCTATCAAAAAGGCATCAACGAGAAGAGCGCCGGCAAAGAAGAAATAGTACGCACTCCGGGGGGGCTTCTTGTTGAGTGTTTGGTAATTTAATTTAAGGGCTAAGGTCATATGAATATTCATGAGTATCAAGCAAAGCAAGTTTTATCCAAGTGTGGTGTAAGCGTAGTTAAGGGAGCTGTAGCATATACAGCAGCGGAAGCCGAATCAGTAGCTAAGGAACTAGGTGGACCAATTTGGGTAGTAAAATCGCAAATCCATGCAGGTGGACGAGGCAAGGGCACATTCAAAGAAAATTCAGCTGGTAGTGCAGGTGGTGTCAGGGTTGTAAGATCTGTTGAGGAAGTTAAACAAGCAGCTGGCCAAATGCTAGGTGCAACTTTGGTAACCCATCAAACTGGTCCTAAAGGTAAGGAAGTTAAGCGTATCTATATTGAAGATGGTTGTGATATCGACCGAGAGCTTTATCTCAGTTTGTTAATTGATAGATCTACGGCACGCGTGACCATTATTGCTTGCCAGGAAGGGGGGGTGGATATTGAAGAGGTTGCTGCAAAAACCCCTGAGAAAATTATAACTATTGCCATTGATCCCGCCACGGGTATGAAAACGTTTCATGCGCGCAAAGTTGCCTTTGGCCTTGGCCTTTCTGGTGATCAAGTTAAATCTGCTGTTCAGTTTTTGATGTCTATGTACCAAGCATTTGTTGGAATGGACGCTAGTCAGATCGAAATTAATCCGATGGTAGTTACAAAAGCGGGGGAAATAGTGGCGCTTGATGCAAAAATGAATTTTGATGATAATGCGCTTTATCGTCATAAAGATATTGAAGAGATGCGGGATGAGGATGAGCAGGACGCGGGAGAGCGTGAGGCTGAGCGTCATGACTTAAATTATATTAAATTAGATGGCAGCATTGGTTGTATGGTTAATGGTGCAGGTTTAGCTATGTCTACGATGGATATTATTAAGCTCCACGGAGGTGAGCCAGCGAACTTTCTTGATGTTGGTGGCGGCGCTACTAAAGAACGGGTTACAGCGGCTTTTAAGATTATCTTATCTGATCCTAATGTTAAAGGAATCCTTATAAATATTTTCGGCGGCATTATGCGATGCGATGTGATAGCAGAAGGAGTTGTTGCAGCCGCAAAAGACGTATCGTTGAATGTACCGCTGGTCGTTCGCCTTGAGGGTACCAACGTTGACCGTGGGAAGGAAATTTTAGCAAACTCAGGATTGCCAATTATATCGAGATAAATTTCAGTATCAAGATCATCTTCTGTAAATTCGTAAGATTTATAATCAAGCTCCTTGTGATAACCCGCCCCGACTAGGCCTAATGGATCAAACTGCGCATGAAGATGGCCCCGTACTCTATAAGAGCGGATGAGTATCCGTGCCCGTATAGAACGCCTCGCAATTTCATTGATTTGATTTGAATTAATGTTTGAGCTGACAGGATTTGAGTGCGTCCCAACTCCATCTGCTTCACCAGCACCAACTATAGACGTATTAGAACGAGCCCAGCTAGCGCCTTTTATATCGCTTAGGACCGAGACCGGATCATCATCTAATCTAGAAAACACATCAACCCAACTTGGATCTACTGAGCTCGGATTGACTAAGTATCGCTCATACAATTCGGCTATAAAAGCCCCGTTTGTTCCGATGAAAATTGTATCCACGGAATCCACCATTCTCTAACCTCTAATAATAAACTGCATGGTAGGCTAAACCTAGCCCTTCATTGTTTCTAGCATGCTGCTACCCAAGGTCGCTGGAGAGTCAGCAACATTGATACCT
>CAJQSN010000006.1 GCA_905614355.1 uncultured Rhodospirillales bacterium
GCCTTTGCCGAACCAGTAAATAACGAACCACTGGTTCGGAAAAATGTTCAATCAGAATTAATAATGCCGGATAGAGGGTCTAATGTTACAATGGAAAACATTAAAACAGATCTAGAGCCATTGGCGGAACAAATATTCAAGCCCAGTATTACAGTAGGTACTAGTAAAATATTTGAACAAAAAAAAATGAAGCCCGTGGTAGTTGATCCGAAGTTTAAAGATATCTGGAGGAAGAATGCTTTTCAACTTACTGAACTGCCGCCAGGTCCTAAAATTGCTATTGTTATTGATGATGCTGGTTTAAATCAAAAGAAGACAGCGGCTGTAATAAGATTAACAGGCCCCGTAACCATATCTTTCTTGACCTATGGTGAAAATTTACCTGAACAAGTGAGAGCGGCCAGGACTGCAGGCCATGAAATAATGGTCCACGTGGCGATGGAACCATTGAATAAATCGAACGATCCTGGTCCTAATGCCTTGCTTACTGGTACTCCTACGCGAACAATTTTAGAGCAACTTCGCTGGGGTCTAGAACGTTTTGACGGTTATGTAGGTATTAACAACCATATGGGCAGCCTGTTTACCGCTAATCCAATGGGAATGGAAGTCGTCATGCGAGAGCTCAAACGGCGTGGACTTTTATTTTTAGATTCTAGAACATCAGGGAAGACAGTGGGCGCCTCAATTGCGCTTGTTTATAATGTACCTTTTACACAGCGGAATATTTTTTTGGATAATGTTTCTACCGTTCCAGCAATAAAAAAACAACTTCAGGCTATGGAATTGCTTGCTATACAAAATGGCTATGTCGTAGCGATAGCTCATCCTCGGGAGGCCACAATTCAAGCTTTATCCCAATGGTTACCTGTTATGGCTGAAAGAGGTTTTGTCCAAGTACCAATTAGCACTATAGTTGCTGAACAGCAGGGTTTATCGCCTATAAATCTTGGTAGAACAGGCGATTAAAACGGCAGTATATTAGATTAATTATTAACATTAAAAAGCAGAAGCAACAGCAGCATCATTAATGGAAACTCCGAGTTTTTTGCGTAAAGCATTAGTGAGCTGAGTTGACATATCGCTCATGATGTTTTCTAGGAGTTGCTGTTTGAGGACTGCCAGCGTCTTTTTATCTGAATCCATATTTGCTAATTTTATAGCCTGAATTTGACCAATAAAACTGGAATTATTCGAGGATCCCCAAACAAACTCCTTCCCTTTGGCTTTAAATAACGCACTAATTAGCTTTCCGGGTAATTGTATGTTTAATCCAGCACCAGTACGAAGAAACGCTGAAGATTTTTGTATGCCGATATTTAATTCTTTTGCTATATCGGCGAGCGTTACGGACCCTTTTAGCCGATTAATTAAAGATTGAACTTTTTTTTCTGCTACAACTGCTTGTTGTTTTTGGAGCCAAACACTCTCTATGTTAGAGCGAATAGTCTTAAAAGGCCTAAGAGTTGGCGCTTTTATGCCATTTACGTGAAGGATAAAATACCCTGAATCACCAAAATCTGTAAGAGCGCTATCCTGATCTTGTTCCGTATTAAAGGCAACTTGAACAATAGCAGGATTAAGGTTTGTGATTTGTTTATTGGCAGTGTCGCGGCCTTCGGCATTAATGGCTGGAATTTTTCGAATTTTAAAGTTTAATCGTTTTGCGGCCTCTTCAATTGTTAAACCACTACCCAGTTCATCTTCATATTTATTAGATAGATTGTAGAGGGCGTCAACGGCTTTTTCCGCTGCTATTAATTTTTTCAACTCGACCTTGACTTCAACCAACATTCTTTGTTTTGCTGGCTTAATTTTAGTTACCCTCAAAATATGCCATCCAAGAGGGCTTTTTACCGGAGTGCTTATTGTATTTTCCAGGATGCTGAAGGCAGTATCTGCAAGCTCCTTAATCGGAATTTGACTGCGGTTTAATGTACCAAGCTCAAGTGATTGGGACCCCAGATTTGCCAGGTCCTTTGCGACCTTCTTGAACCCAACGCCGGCTTTAATTCTATCGTAAATTTTATCTGATTTTTTCTTATCGGAAACCAGTATTTGTTGAATTTTTCTAGTTTCTGGAGTTTTAAACTCATTAATTCTGTCATCATAAGCTTCTTGTATTTCTTTATCGGAGACATCGATTTCATCAATAATATCTTTAACTTGTATTTGAACTAGAGTAATTGCGCGAAACTCTGGTGCCGTAAATTGTCGTGAGTTATCTTTATGAAACTTTTTTAAGACTTCTTCGTTAGCCTTAGATATGTTGACAATAGAACTATGCTTAATTTCTAAAAAATTTAACGATCGCTTTTCGTTTCGGAATTTGTAAATTGAGGCAACTAGAGGCTTGGGAACTGATTGGCCCCTATAAATGCTGCTTAAAAACTGATCTTGCAAAAGTTGCCTTTTGTATAAAGATATATAACTATCTTCGTTCAACCCGGCACGCTGTATTGTCTCATTGAATTGAAGACGATCAAAGGTGCCACTCTGAGATTTAAAACGATCATCATCCCGAATTTCACGCGAAACCAGGTCATCACTTATGACGAGGCCCATTTCATTGGCTCCCTCGGCAAATATTTTACGTTGAATTAAAGAGTTTAATACATTTTCTGTGACACCCATTGCCTGGGCTCTTTTTGCTGTAAAGTTATCACCAAGTACCGCCCGAAGACGGCTTACTTGAAATTGAACTTCATTTTGAAATTCGGCTATTGATATTTCACTTTCTCCTATAGTAGCTATTGCCACATTAGCCTGTTGCGGCGCAACATAATCACCAATGCCCCAAACACCAAAACTTAAAATTAAGAGTGCTAAAAGAACTTTAACTCCCCAACCCAGGAGCCTCTCACGGAATGTTTTTTTCTTAATTTCAGACATGATATCACCAATCTTTTCTAACAATAAAACTTAGTTAAAATTTTTTACTTTGTTAATATGAAACCTAGTGTAGGGCGACATATCATAAGTGTGAGTAACCTCCATAGCAACACCCTGGGCAATTAGTTCGATTAAATTGTTATATCGACAATTATAGTTTAAGTGGCCTCATTGAAAACTGAATGGTAGAATGGTAAAAATTAAAATTTAAGGAGATAATATGAGTTTTGAGCGGCGTCCACTGATTGCAGGTAATTGGAAAATGAATGGCCTTATAGGTTTTGTTGATAACTTGGCTTGCTTTTTAGTCAAAAAATTAAATTTGGAGAATCCTACTCATTTTGATTTGCTTGTTTGCCCTCCATCAACCTTATTGCACCCGATAGGTTCTCTCGCAGAAAATTCTAATCTTTTACTGGGTGGACAAAATTGTCATGTAGCTAAAAACGGGGCGCATACTGGTGAGATTAGTGCCGAAATGTTAAAAGAATTAGGGTGTAGCCATGTAATTCTAGGACATTCAGAGCGGCGCACTAATTTTTATGAAACTAATGAATTGGTAAAGGCTAAAGCAGAATCTGCTTTAGTGGAAAATTTAGTGGCCATAATCTGTGTAGGTGAGACAGAAGAAGAGCATAAACGAGGAGTAACTAGCGATATCGTTAAAAGACAGATTTTAGATTCTATACCGGACCGCGGTAACGCAACAAATATTGTTATAGCTTATGAGCCTGTTTGGGCCATTGGTACTGGACTAACACCAACAACGCAGGAGGTTCAAGAGGTTCACGCGTTGATTCGTAAAACCTTGGGTGACAAAATTAGTATAGAGGAAGCAGATCAGACGCGACTGTTATACGGCGGCTCTGTTAAGCCCAGTAATGCAGTTGAATTAATGGATCTAGCTGATGTAGACGGTGCTCTTGTCGGAGGGGCTAGCCTCACTGGTGTCGATTTTTGGGCCATCGCTGAAAGTTGCCCTAAATAATTTGCTAAACCCATTAATACAGTATAAAACTTCGCTGATTTTATGTCTTTATCTTGTTTGAATCTATGCTTCTAGTATTTTGCGATTAAAATTAGGATTGATGATTATATGGAAACGGTAATTATCGTGGTACACTTGTTGTTGGCAGTTACAATGATACTTATAGTGTTAATGCAACAAAGTGAAGGTGGCCTTGGTGGCATGGGTGGTTCATCATCCGGAGGTGGAATGGGTGGTTTTATGACCAGTCGTGCTACAGCGAATTTGCTCACGCGTACGACGGGTATTTTAGCTACTGGCTTTTTTGTTACCTCTATGGCTCTTGCCATAATGGCGGATCAAGGTCGCGACAGAGGATCTATCCTGGATAAAGGAATCGGTCCTGCGAATCAAGGTATAGTTCCTGTAGCGCCGTTGGTTCCCATTGTTCCGCGCGCACCTAATAAATGACTAAAAATCCTTTAAAAAACAGCGATTTAAAAGAGGTGGCAGAAATGCCGCCTCTTTTGGTTTTATATTGGTTGTTATCAGTATATAATAAAGGGCCATGACGCGATTTATTTTCATTACAGGCGGAGTGGTTTCCTCTTTAGGCAAAGGGTTGGCTTCTGCCGCTCTAGCATCTCTTCTCCAAGCTCGAGGCTTTAAGGTTCGTATAAGAAAGTTGGATCCTTATTTAAATGTTGATCCAGGTACCATGAGCCCATACCAACATGGCGAAGTTTTCGTAACTGATGATGGTGCTGAGACAGATTTGGATTTGGGTCATTACGAACGGTTTACATGCGTTGATGCAAAACAAAGTGATAATGTAACTACGGGTAGGATATACTCTGATGTTATAGCTAAGGAACGTCGGGGTGAGTATTTGGGAGCAACAATTCAAGTAATTCCGCATGTTACAGATGCTATAAAACAATTTACCGTTTCTAATCTAGAGAACGAAGATTTTGTCTTAGTCGAAATTGGCGGTACAGTCGGTGACATTGAAGGAACACCTTTTTTAGAGGCAATCCGTCAACTCGGTTACGAACTTGGCCGAGACAGGACAATGTATATTCATTTGACCTTGTTACCTTATATTGCTGCGGCAGGCGAACTGAAAACAAAACCAACACAGCACTCAGTTAAAGAACTTTTAAATGTTGGTATTCAGGCTGACTTATTGCTCTGTCGGGCGGATCGTGAATTACCGGACGGCGAACGCAAAAAAATTGCTCTGTTTTGCAACGTCCGGGAAGAAGCTGTCGTACCCGCCTTAGATGTAAATTCGATCTATCAGGTGCCAATTAGTTATCATGAACAAGGCCTCGATACGGAAGTCTGTCGTCATTTTGGTTTGAAAACCGCCCACCCAAATTTAGATGCTTGGCGTTCGGTTGTTCAACGTGCCACCAATCCAGATGGCGCGGTTACCATAGCAATTGTTGGAAAATACACGGGTCTTTTAGATGCGTACAAATCGTTGGCCGAAGCTTTAGCTCACGGAGGTATTGCCAATAACGTGAGAGTAAACCTAAAATGGCTCGAATCGGAGATATTTGAAGCTGACAACACATTAAACCAACTTAAAGATTGCCATGGTATTTTAATTCCAGGCGGCTTTGGTGAGCGTGGTGCTGAAGGTAAAATAAATGCAGCTAAATTTGCTCGAGAGAAAAAAGTACCGTATTTTGGAATTTGCTTTGGTATGCAGATGGCGGTAGTTGAAGCTGCGCGGAACTTGGCAGGCTTAAAACAAGCAGGGACTAGTGAGTTTGGTTCATGTAATGAGGCTGTTATAGGCCTCATGACTGAGTGGGAAAAAAATGGTAAGACTGAAAAACGTAACGAAGGTAGCGATAAAGGCGGTACAATGCGTCTAGGGGCATATCCTTGTAAGTTAGGTGCTAAAACTCGTGTTCAAGGCATTTACGGAAGGAATAACATAAGCGAACGTCATAGACACCGATATGAAGTTAACATAGCCTACGAGGACAAGTTGTCAGCGGCTGGTATGGTGTTCTCAGGAAAGTCGCCTGATGGAATTTTACCTGAAATAGTTGAGATTCCCGAACACCCCTGGTTCATCGGCGTTCAATTCCACCCAGAATTAAAATCTAGACCGTTTGAGCCACACCCTTTATTTACGGATTTCATTCGAGCTGCAGTAAAACAATCACGATTGGTATAGTATTATGAATTCGCCTAAAGTTGTAAAAGTTGGACCTTATTCCATCGGAAATGATCGTAAAATTATAATATTAGCTGGACCTTGCGCCATGGAGAGCCGGGCTCATGCATTAGAAATGGCTATCGCTCTTAAGGTACTAGCAGATCAATTTAACGTCGGTATAATTTATAAATCGTCGTACGATAAAGCTAATCGAACTAGTGTCTCGAGTAGTCGTGGCGTTGGTATGGCAGAGGCTTTGCCAATATTTGCTGAAATAAAGGAGACAACAGGGTTACCTGTAGTCACTGATGTTCATAATGCGGATGACTGCGCTGCGGTCGGAGAGGTCGTCGACGTGATCCAGATCCCAGCATTTTTATGCCGTCAGACAGACTTGCTTTTGGCAGCTGGCAATACGGGTAGAGCGCTTAATATCAAAAAAGGACAATTTTTAGCACCCTGGGATATGACCAATGTTGTAAAAAAAATTGAGAGCACTGGCAATAAAAATATTATGCTTTGTGAACGTGGAGCTGTGTTTGGATACAACACGTTGGTTTCAGACATGAAGGCGTTGCCGATAATGGCTAAAACTGGCTATCCAATAATATTTGATGCTACTCATTCAGTACAGCAGCCTGGTGGTGAGGGGAATACTTCTGGTGGAGATAGGGAGTACGCACCTGTACTGGCGCGTGCTGCGGTTGCGGTTGGCGTTGCTGGTATTTTTATGGAAACACACCAGGACCCAG
>CAJQSN010000007.1 GCA_905614355.1 uncultured Rhodospirillales bacterium
AAGACTAATTTACTAATGATACGTTATGCACGTTGGTGCTATACGATGAAATAGAGGTCACAAGTTAAAATGTCTAATTTAATTGATCCATTTGGACGCACAGTCTCCTACCTACGCGTGTCAGTAACGGATCGCTGTAACTACCGCTGCCAATATTGCATGTCTGAAAACATGACTTTCCTCCCAAAATCAAACCTACTTTCACTCGAAGAATTAGATAGAATATGTAGTGCATTTATCAAAAGAGGCGTAGATAAAATACGTCTAACAGGTGGCGAACCCTTAGTCCGCAGGAATATTATGAGCCTTATAGAAAGTCTTGGGAAGCATGTTAAAGATGGTAAGTTGAGGGAGCTAACTCTAACGACAAACGGTAGCCAATTAACAAAATATGCCCAACGACTAGTAGATTGTGGCGTAAAACGAATAAACGTATCTCTTGATTCGTTAAACCCAGAAAAATTTCAATCAATCACTAGGTGGGGTAAACTTTCAGATGTAATCGACGGACTTGAAGCTGCAAAACAAGCAGGTTTAGAGATTAAAATTAATGCGGTCGCCTTGAAAAATTTTAATGAAAACGAAGTCGATGATTTGATTTCTTGGTGTGGTGGACAGAAATTTGATTTAACCTTTATCGAAACGATGCCAATGGGAGAGATCGATGAAGATCGTACCGACCAATACCTCCCACTCACCATCCTTAAAAATAGAATTAAAAAAAATTGGACCCTCGAAGAAACCTCCCATACAACAGGCGGTCCAGCAACTTATTCACGTGTAAAAGAAACAGGTAAACGAATTGGTTTTATTACGCCATTGACACATAATTTTTGCGAAAGCTGTAATCGAGTTAGATTGACTTGCACAGGCAAGCTTTTTATGTGCTTAGGACAGGATGATGAAAAAGATCTTTTAACCCCGATTAGAACGAGCGAGGGAGATGAGCTTTTAATGTCTGCCATTGACGAAGCAATAGGCAGAAAACCGAAAGGCCATGATTTTATTATAGATCGCGTTGGAGCTGCGCCCGCTGTTTCTAGACACATGAGTGTTACTGGTGGTTGAACCAGGTAACGCTGGCAGAATTTTCTTACATCGCTATACTCATTAGAAATTGTAACATACCTAATAAGAGATACGATGAAATTTAACTCGATAGCTATACTTGCCGACGCGCACCCCCCGGCTCAAGAGGCGGGGAAAAAGCTTCTAGCTGAATATGAACATGTTCCCCCAGAAAACGCGGATATAATAGTCGCACTTGGCGGTGACGGTTTTATGTTATCAACCGTTCACCAATTTATGGAAAAGGGTACCCCCATATTTGGTATGAACCTTGGTACAGTGGGATTTCTTATGAATGAGTATAATAGCAATAATTTGCTCAAACGTCTTTCAAAATGTGAGCCCATCGAATTACATGCTCTTAGTATGAAAACAAAAACAATTGATGGAGATGAACATTCCGCTCTTGCGATAAACGAGGTCTCCCTGCTTAGGGAATCTCGTCTAGCTTCAAAAATTAGAATTATCATTGATGATATAAACAGAATGGATGAGTTAATTTGCGATGGGGTCTTGATTGCAACTTCAGCGGGCAGTACTGCTTATAACCTGTCAGCTTACGGCCCTATCATTCCTCTAGGGACGGGTTTGTTGGCGCTGACACCGATAAGCCCCTTTCGCCCGCGTCGCTGGAGGGGAGCTCTATTACCAGAAACTACTGTTATTAAATTTGAAGTGCTTGACCCAAAACTCCGGCCCGTAAGTGTTGCAGCTGATTTTACAGAAATTAAAAATGTTGTCAGCGTTGAAGTAAAACAAGAAACTAATTTATTTCCCAAGATTCTTTTCGATCCCGAGCATAATTTAGAAGAACGAATCCTAAAAGAACAGTTTTTGTCTTAATGCATGCTCGCTATAATCTCAAGGCACCTCATAAAATCATTGAGGTGCCGAAGCATGAAGATTGACTTATATGCAAAATACGCTGAACTAAGAAAAAACTGGTTTCAATTATGCTGTACACTCAGCATCGGGTTGATCGGCTCTCTTCTTTTTCTTTATTTGAACCTACCGCTACCCTGGATGCTAGGATCTTTGTGTACGACCACCTGCGCAGCGATGCTTGGACAACAAATTTGGGTCCCAGATTGGTTGCGGGTAATAAGCCTACTAATCCTAGGCGCATTATTTGGTACAACAATTTCACCAGAGCTATTAGATGTTTTTGTAGATTGGGTTCCAAGTATCATCGCCGTAACAGCTTATGTTTTAATAGTTATCCCACCAACCATGCTATATTTAGTGAAAGTTGTGAAACTAGACGCTATTACAGCATACTTCGCATCCGCTCCAGGTGGACTTTTACCCATGACTTTTATTGGACAGGAAATGGGTGGAGACGCCAAAATTATCTCTCTTATCCAAAGTTCACGTATTATTCTTACAGTACTAATTATACCAATTTCCTACGCTCTATTCGCAGGTTATGTTCCATCAGAAAAAATTGGTACTGGCAGCTCTTTTGCCTCACTTAATCTCGGGGGTGGGCTAATCCTACTTACTGTATCCATCTTAGGTTTTGCAATCGTGCGTCCGCTAAAAATCCCGACGCCTTCATTAATGGGGCCAATGATAGCAGTATCTTTTATTTCGTTAGTTGGATTTAAATTTGCAGAAGTACCGGATTTATTAGTAGCCATTGCTCAATGTCTAATAGGATCCTCAATAGGGATTATGTTTAATGATGTTAAACCGAGGACTGTAGCTCGCATACTTTTCCATGGATCATTAACCTCTATTTTTATGATAATTTTTGCTGTCGGGTCGGCTGCCATTACTTGCTATCTAACCAACATACCCACTAAAGCATTGATTTTAGCATTCGCTCCTGGCGGCTTTGCTGAAATGGCTCTAGTAGGGTTTGCCCTTGGAATTGATGTGGCATTTGTTGTGACACACCAATTAACGCGTTACTTTTTTGTAATATTAGTTTTACCTGTGATCTTTAGAATTTTTAATAATAACTAGTGATGGTCGGCACCAATTGCCTGGGAAATGCTTGTAAACCCATCATTTTTTAGCAGCCAAGCCAGTTCTTTAGAAATTATAACAGCAATTTTAGGCCCTTGATAAACCATTGCAGAATACAGCTGGATCAAAGATGCCCCAGCCTTAATTTTTTCATACGCCTGAGCACCGTTTGATATCCCACCTACCCCAATCAAAGGAATTTTACCACCTGTCAAATGATACATATTCCGCAGGAGTTCTGTAGATGTTGTAAACAATGGCTCCCCACTTAAACCGCCCTTCTCAAATTTATTTTTATTCTTAAGAGTGTTCGGACGTTCCACCGTGGTATTAGAAACTATAATGCCATCAATGTTGGTTTCTTTTGCTACTTCGGCTACGTCATTTGTTTCGCTGACAGACAAGTCAGGGGCCATTTTAACTAAAAGAGGTGGCTGTTTATTAGCTTTTCCTCGAGCTAAAATTACCGAATCTAATAATTTTTTTAACTTAACACGCGATTGAAGGTTGCGAAGACCCGGTGTATTTGGAGATGAAATATTAATTACAAGATAGCTTGCGTAGTCAGACAGCGCTATTACGCCGGATACAAAATCAGAAAAATCATCTTTCGTATTAGTGTTTTTACCAATATTTACGCCGATCACGCCAGACCCACCCTGCTTACTCCACCGCATAATATTGTTAGTATAATATTCGAGTCCCTTATTATTAAAACCAAGCCTATTAATAAACCCTAGATCTTCTGGTAGTCTGAACATCCGGGGCTTCTCATTGCCAGCCTGAGCCTTTGGAGTAACCGTACCCGTTTCAACAAATCCAAATCCTAATTTTAATAAGGGGTCAAACACATCGGCATTTTTATCAAATCCAGCAGCAACGCCCAATGGCGTCAGGAACTCTAAGCCCCATAATCTAGATTTAAGGATAGGATCTGGTGCTTTTCTAATTGTCGGATAAAATCCCAATTTCAACGCAATAAGCCCTAGCTGATGGGCGCGTTCAGCATCCAGACAAAACAATAATGGCCCAAGTATTGACGCGTAAAATTTCAATCTAGCATCACCTACAGAAATTTAAATAAGCCTATCGATTCTTTAGTTGGAAGTAGCATATACTTGTTCACACACCATCGCACATAGGTATCAAAGTCTGATATCAATCTGCGGAAATTATATAGCGAAGTATAAGTGAAAAGTCCACTTCATTACCGCATAGTTAAATGATAAAATAGATGGCTATTTAACCAGCCGTAAACCCCCCATCAATGTACATAACCTGACCTGTGCAGAAATCTGAAGCGGGGGACAACAAATAAAGTGCCATACCAATTAAGTCGTCAACTTCACCCAATCTACCAAGTGGAATACGCGCGAGAGAGCGGGCCTTAGTTGCCTGCCCAAGTTCATCATCTCCGTACATCCAAGCTGTCAGATTTGAACGAAAGACAGTAGGCGCAATTGCATTAACTGTAGTACCATATTTTGCCCATTCTGTTGCAAGCACCCGTGTCAACGCATCGGTAGCGCCTTTAGAGGTACAGTAACCAGTGTAGCCGGAAATATTACCGTGACGGCCCCGAACAGACGACATTAAAAGCGTTTTTCCTTTAATATTATTCTTAATCCAATAAGAACCTACGGCTTTAGCCATAAGCCAGGCGCCACGCACATTGGCATCCATAACATCCTGCCAATCTTGATATTCTAGTTCGTGAATAAAGCCAGCCTTATTATAGCCAGAGCCAATTGCGAGCATTTTTATGGAGCCAAAATTATCCAAAGCAGCATCACGCATAGCTTCAGCATCTTCTAAACTATCTGGGCGTCGAACTAAATAGGCAGCTTTTCCACCAACGTCTTCACAATCTTTCTGGATTGACTTAAGCTCATCTTCGTTACCTGATGCCAGTAGGACATTAGCACCTTGAGCCGCTAATGTAATAGCAATGCCTCTCCCGAATGCACCTGAAGCGCCCGTTACAATAGCTGTTTCTTCCGAGACATCGAACATTTTACTTGGATTTTTCATCCATTCTGTAACAGCACCTATCTCTCCATCAGACATTTTTAACTCCTCCCTTTTTATATACCACTTTCAAATCTAAATTTTTGATCAGGATCTATAGCTGCTAAAATACGGATTCCACATCCATCGCCGCCTTTCCAACGCCAGGGGAAACACATAAATGTGCATCGCTTCCCAGTAACCTGGTTTAGATCTCCTCCAACATTTTCAATGCCAGGAATTCCACCACCAATCATTAAAGTTTTGTGACCAGATTCCCAATCGGGGAAGTCCTCCTTTGGATCACGTCCAAATTCTTTTTTGTACTCTTCTATTAAATGTGGGTGGGTTGGGCCAAGCCCGTGATCAACTAATTTTGTAGCCATAGGGTGATCATTTGACTGAACATCATAGCCAACTAATTTAACTTTTTTATCAACTAACCACTGTGCGCCCTCAGTATAAATTCCAGGAGAGTAAGCATAATACTCGTCGGTATCACTCATTTTTGTATGCATACCGGTATTTATCATTACAATATCGCCTTCTTGAATTCTTGGCTGAGCATTTTCTAGATCATCGGCAGTAATAACCTCCCACTTCCCTTTTGGTATTGAGACGGCAACACCCGTTCCAAAAAATCGCCAAAGATCATAATCCATGATATCATTCGTATTCTCGGTCACATGGATCGGTGCATCCATATGGGTGCCACGGTGCATGATCCCTTCGAATTCAGTTTGATAAATACCATCTTTAGCATGGAATTTCTTAACGTGAACATTAATCCCCGGAGTTGATGGCCATTCTGGCATATGGTGACCCCAAAACTGACTGAGATTATAGAGATGTACACCATCTTTTGTGATAGTTTCATTCATTAATTTATTCCCCTTCGCCACTATCAATACGACAACTACCAGCAGGGTCAGTCATGGCAACAAATCGGACAGGACAGGCATCCCCATGCTCCCATCGCCACGGAGTTGCTACCATCGTCGCACGTTTTCCTAATAATTCATCAACGTCACCACCTACTTGCTCGATAGTTGGGATATTTGAATTTAGTAATACCTTATGTGCTATATTCCAATCTGGATAATCGGTCTTCGCGTCACGTCCAGTCAGATCAGCATATTTTGCCACAACCCTATTCATTAGTGGACCACCACGATGCGGGCCGAGAGATGTCGCCAACGGATGGTCAATTTGCGGTGTATCGACAGCAACTAATTTTACCTCCATAGAGGCCAGCCAGCTTGCGGCTTCCGATGACAGACCCGGCGACTCCCCCCAATACTCCAAGCTATCAGAGTATTTATGGTGCCAACCTGTGACAATCACAACAAAGTCGCCTCGTTCAATTTTCGGCTTTGCGTTCTCTAGATCCTCCACACTAATAAGTTCCCAGCGCTTTTTAGGAACAGAAATAACTACACCATTACCGAAGAGACTATCCAAGGGGATGTCTGCTACCGCAACACCTCCCTGTATCATATGAATAGGTGCATTCATATGAGTACCTGAATGCATCACCATTGTTATGCGATGGGTCATAACTCCGTGCTGCCCATGTTTCACAGAACGATGCATTTTAACATCATCATCCCCTGGCATTGAAGGTACACCGTGTCCCCAGACATGGCTCAATTCATATAATTGTAAACCCGATTTTGGATCAACGACTTCTGACATTCTTTATGCCTCCTCCACTGCTAGTACTTTTAAAAGGTCTTACTAATCCATACTGGATTAGGTTACACAGATCGTCAAATGTTAGGTCGACCCAATCCCATAACTGTAAGTTATGCCATATAGGCACATGCCACTCCAGAAAGCTGAGCAAACATTATGTGAGATATTAATATTGGGAAGGTCTAACCACTATTGAGGTTACTATAAAGTCTCGATAACTTCTCCGCTTGCCACGATCACCTCACCATAAGCCCCCAATGATTCCAAAAACCCTTCAACGCCATCCCACTTCATTAGTGCTTCCATATGTTGCCCAATTCCATCCGGATGAACGTAAACTTCGTTTGTAGGTTGTATTTTATTAATCATATAGAATAGGGTGCTATATAAATTTCTTATAAGAAAATAGATTAATATTTGAATAAAATAATTAGGGAAGAGATCAAAATGAAACGATTTATATTTATATTTATGTTTGTGGCTGCGGCTTGCTTTTTATTTTCATCAAATAGTAGGGCAGTAGATTTTTCAGGTAAGAGAATTGAAATAATAGTTTCAGCTGGGGCAGGTGGCGGACTAACACGTAATGCACGGGTGTTTGCGAAGCATTTTTCAAAACATATCCCAGGAAATCCGACCGTCGTTGTAAAAAATATACCAGGCGGTGGAGGTCAGAAGGGTATCAATTTCGTATACACTAAAGGAAGAAAAGATGGGACCCAAATAGTTTATGGACCTATGAACTTTGTTGGTATTAATGTTGGGCTAGCAGGTATCAAATATGTACCCAAGAAGTTTAAATTGTTGGGTTTTGCGGGAGCAACACCGTTCGTTACTATTGTTCGAAAAGATATCAAGGGTGGCATCAATAGTCGCGAAGACATAATGCAGAAAAGTGGCTTTGTGACAGGAGGCCGAATTCCTGGCGGTAACTTGGGGCTATTAAGTCGTATGCCTTTTGCTATACTCGGTATAAAAAACCGGTTTGTGGTTGGATATAAAAATCAACCGAAGCTTAAGGCCGCGATGATGCAAAACGAAATTCAGGCGTTAACAACAGGTAATGTTGGATATTTTGTGTTTTACCTAAATGACACGCTAAAGAAAGGTAATGGAGTTGCATTATTTAGTCATCCATCCTTTGATGTGGTAACTGGTAAATTCCGACAATCCCCGCATATAAAAGGCGTACCAAGATTTACAGATTTTTATGCCAAGTTAAAGGGGGGTGAACCGTCTGGAGACGCCTGGGAAGCTTATAAGTGGAAAGTTTCTTATGATACCTTTTCGTCCTCAATGTACATGCATCCCGATACACCTGATAATATTACAAGGGTTTTACAAAAAGCCTGGAAAGATAATTGGAATGATCCCGCAATGCAGAAACGTTTTATAAAAAGGAATAAAGCCATGCTTGTTACATTGCAAGGCGCTGCAGCAGCTAAGGTCATTGAGGGAGCTCTGAGTATGAGCCCAGGGGCGAAACGATACTTCTCTGCTGAACTCGGTATTGCTAAAAAAAGTAGAAAAAAGAAATAGAAATAGTTTTGTTTACTATATTTTTTTGGAAGGCGCGGTCTTTATGCTCAGCGCCTTCTAATTTTTTTAGTTTTAAAGAGGACATTTAAATTAACGATATTGACACATGGAATGCTCTGGTTCTTGGACTAGAGGCGATACTAGCATGGCCCGCGTTTGGTTATATGATTTTAGGTGTTCTCATTGGTATATGGATGGGGGCTGTGCCAGGGCTAGGCGGAGTGTTAGGTATGATACTTCTACTCCCATTTACATTTGATATGGAGCCAGTTCACGCCTTCGCATTATTGTTAGGCCTATTTGCAGTAACGTCCACTAGCGATACTATTGCGTCGGTGATGCTTGGAATTCCGGGTACAGCGGCTTCCCAGGCAACTATTTTGGATGGTTATCCTCTAGCAAAAAAAGGACAAGCTCCAAGAGCATTTGGAGCAGCCTTCACGGTTTCAGCTTTCGGGGGGGTGTTTGGGGCTATAGTTCTCGCTATATCATTACCCATAATTACTCCAGTTATTACCTCATTCGGGTCGCCGGAAATTTTTATGCTTGCGATCCTTGGGCTTGTGATGGTCGGTTCACTGAGTGGGGGGTCCATCGGTAAGGGGTTATTGGGGGCTCTATTGGGTCTGTTAATTTCGACCGTAGGTGCAGCTCAAACTGTAGCAATTTATAGATATACGTTTAATACAGATTATCTTTTGGATACCCTGCCTCTTATTCCTTGTGTTCTGGGCCTATTTGCAATTCCAGAATTAATGGAATTGGCAGTTAAAAATATCAGTATAGCACGCATTGAGAACATAAATACCAAGAAATCTCGCATTACAGATGGAATAAAGGATGCTTTTCGCCATTGGTGGTTAGCCACTCGATGTGCGGCTATTGGCACATACATAGGAGTTTTGCCTGGGCTTGGTGCCGCAATCGTAGACTGGATTGCCTATGGTCATGCCGTGCAATCCTCTAAAGATAATAAAAACTTTGGTAAAGGTGATATTAGAGGCGTGATAGCACCAGAGGCTGCAAATAATGCAACAAAGGGTGGGGCTCTGATCCCAGCGGTAGCTTTTGGAATCCCGGGGAGTTTAGGAACGGCAATTCTATTAGGTGCTTTACTTATGGTTGGATTACTTCCCGGTCCAGACATGCTTACAACAAATTTACACATCACCTTCTCAATGGTATGGACTTTAGTTTTTGCAAACATACTGGCCGCAGGATTACTAATGATTTGGGCTAATCAGGTAGCAAAGATTGCATTCGTGTCAGGTCACCTGATAGTCCCCGGGGTTATATTATTTGTTTTTATGGGTGCTTGGTTAGGAGGCGATGTTGCTATTGGCTCTTGGATAACTTTGCTGGTATTTGGAGTACTAGGTTATTTGATGAAAGTAAGCGGCTGGGCTCGTCCACCTCTAGTTTTAGGGTTAATCCTTGGAACAATAGTAGAGAATAGGTTTTTACTCTCCGTTAGAGCGCACGACGGATTTAGTTGGCTTTCAAAACCTCTAGTTTTATTTTTATTAGGCCTAGTATTAGTGACACTTTATTTTGCTATTAAAGGAATTAGGAATAAAAAGAGAGGAACCACAGATAAAGATGAACAGGGAGAAGGTAGGGCTTCTAATCCTGTTATTTCTTCGATAGTTTCCATAGCCTTAATTTTTGTTTTTTCCATAGCTTCCTGGATAGCACTAGATTGGCCTTCGGAGGTTGGGTTGTTTCCACTAATTATCGCGCTACCTGCTATACTTATCACACTTTTAACTGCGCGCTCCGACTGGAATGGTGCGCAAGCATTATACCAATTAAATCCAAAAGCTACTGCGATAATTCGAGAGGCTATTGATAAAGCATACTTAACTAGGTCTTTAATATTTATATCAATGCTATTGGGTATAATTCTGTTAACCCTTCTAATTGGTCAAAAACTAGTATTGCCCATATTCATTTATTTATATTTAACTTTTTGGGGATCAAAATCGAAAGTTTTAGCTGTGACATATTCCTTAATTAGTTGGGTTGTACTTGTATTTTTCTACGATAGATTTATTAATCTAGCGTTCTATATGCCTATTATTCAAAACCCATTAGAAGCAATTTTGCCCAAAAATTTTCCTATATGGCTTCTGTTTTAAGAAAATTTAACCAAAAGTATATCCAGTACTTACGAATATTTCATCACAATTTATTTTTGTTGCTAATAAAGAGTTCTTATTCATTAAAGAGAGACCAAGTCCTATATTCAATTTTCTTGACGGTAAGCTTTGTATTGCATTCGGACCTAAACATATAGAGAAGAGGCATCTATTGTCTGCAGCGCCAGAGATAACGGCTAATCAAAACAAGGGGATCCCTCTCATGGAACAAATATGTGAAGATCTTTATTTTAAAATATCTTTGGAGCGCGGGGATATTCAATTCGCTAACAATGCGGTCATTCTCCATACACGAGAAGGCTTTGAAGATTGGGCTGAATTAGAAAGTCGCCGGCAACTTTGGCGCCTTTGGCTTGTTCAACCTGAGATCCGTGAAGCAAATCCCTATATCTTACAATGGCGGAATGGTGTCCATCCTAAGGGTACTAAATTGAGGGTGACATTAAATTAATTACACGGGTTTTCTTCAGGTTTTATCTGGACGACTGACCTATTTTTGATCTATTTTTGTTAGAGTGTATACATAGAAAAGGACTTAAGCATGCTCGTACCGAAACATGGGGTAACATATTACGACAGGGAAAAAGCCACCCCTGGATTTACACTTTATTCACGTAACGGCTCTGACCAAGTGTGGCTAATAAACATGGATGGAGAAGTTGTCCATGAATGGAAGACCACCGGCGGAACTACTAATACTAATTATTTGCGCCCAAACGGTAATTTATTTATTTGCGAGAAGGTAGCTGGAGGACCAAAAGTTCGGTCGGGTAAAGGTGGACGCATGCGAGAATACGATTGGGAGGGTAATGTTGTTTGGGAGCATATTGATGACCATCAGCATCACGATGCGCGCCGGTTAGAGAATGGTAATGCTGTATACATCGCTTGGAAGCAATTTTCCGATAATGAAGCCGCTCGTGTAAAGGGCGGAGATCCTGGGACTGAAATGGATGGTAAAATTTATGGCGAGGTTATTAGAGAGGTCGACAGCCAGGGCAAAATAGTTTGGGAATTCTTTAATAATGGGCCTGAGTTTTTGGATAAATATGCGATTAAACCATTAGCTCCAAAATATGAATACGGGCATGCGAATACTATCTCCCCAATGGCTAATGGAGATTATTTAGTAAGTTACAGAGTTTTCAATCTCATTGTTATTGTAGACCGCCAAACTGGTAAACTTAAGTGGGAATATCAAAACCATGCACTTGGCGGCCAACATGATTGTCAGGAACTTGAAAATGGTAATATTCTAGTTTTTGCGAATGGTCATAATACAGCATCGGCAGGCCCAAATTATAGTCAAGTTTGGGAAATTGAACCAAAGACTCAAGAAATCGTTTGGCGCTATTTTCCAAAAAAGAACCCTCTTAATTTTTGGAGCCCTCATATTAGCGGCTGTCAAAGATTATCCTCAGGTAATACCCTTATAGTAGAGGGAGGTAAGGGGTGTATCTTCGAAGTTACTGCTGACGGTGAGGTAGTCTGGGAATATATTAATCCATTTTACGGACCTCATCATGAGATAGCTGGTGGGGAGGTTAACTGGGTATTTCGGGCTAAACGTTATGCGTCCGATTCTTCGGAAATAGGCGGTCGTGTTTAGAGTACTTAATGGTTTGTGACGGTACGTGTTTCTACGCTCATTCCACGAAAATCAAATGGATATTAGAAGGAGAAAAGTCAACAGTCATATAATAGTTTTGGATACCGCCCTGGTTGTTTGTTTAAAGAAGACGGTAATTCATCATATTTATATGCATCGTCGTCGATTTTGAGGAGATAGTATCTTGTCTGTAACAGTATTGCCGCCCTTTCGTGTTGAAACATGTGTAACTGAAAAACGTGAGCCAGGAATGATGGTGTTTAATGTGCGTCCTGGGGGCTCTGCCGATAACATGATTGGTACTGGGTGGCTTTTAGGCATCGATCAGGCGGGTGAGGTGACGCTGAACATTCAATCCGATGAGCCGCCGCAAGATACGCGGGCTTTGCCAAATGGTAATATTCTCTATTCTTTGACTGGAGCGGGACGTCTTATTGAAATAACGCCTGGCGGGGAATTGGTAAAACATTGGCATGCAGCAGGAAAGTGGCGAGATAAAACGCCGCCAGAAAATAGCATTGAAATTGATCTAGATCTTTTCCATCACTCGATCAACATTTTTCCCAATGGTAATTTCCTGATGTTAACTGCTGAAGCGCGGGGTTTTTCGAATTGGCCCGAAAACGACACCGAAGCAGATGCCGCGCGCGTCACCGCAAGCGTTATCGGCGATATTGTTCTCGAAGTCTCACAGGATGGCCAAATCGTCAATCGCCTGCACATGTTAGACATTCTCGATCCCTATCGTTTAAGCTATGGCAGTTGTTCCGGCTATTGGCGGTCACGCGGCTTCGATAATAGTAACGATTGGTGTCATTCCAATTGTGCGACTTATGATGCCCGGGACGACAGCATTATTGTCTCCCTGCGTACCCAAGACAGTATTGTCAAAATGGATCGCCAATCCGGTGAATTAAAATGGATATTGGGCGATCATAAAAATTGGAAGGCGCCGTGGTCGAAAAAGCTCCTCAATCCAATTGACGATGTTGAGTGGCAATATCACCAACATGATTGCTCGGTCACCCCGGATGGGAATATTCTTTGCTTCGATAATGGCAATTATAGAGCAACGCCGTTTGGTGCAAAAATGTCTGATGCAGATAGCTATAGCCGCGCCGTCGAATTTAAAGTTAATGAAGATGCTATGACAGTGCAGCAAGTGTGGGCCTATGGCAAAGCACCGGATGAACGGCTCTTTGCTTGTTATCAAGGAGGCGCTTATAGATTGCCGCAAACCGGCAATACTTTTATCACTTACGGGGGTACATGTACCATAGATGGTAAGCCGTCTAGTTCCCCTGGAAACAGTTTCGCGCAAGCGCGTTTGATTGAAGTGACACCCGACAATGAAGTGGTTTATGATATGTGGATCGATGACAGTTCAGCTGAAACCCCTGTTCCGCTGTCTTCGTTTAGGTCGGAATTTATCCCTGGGTTATAGTTTTATACGATGGGCATTAAGTGCTTATTAAAAGATTATACTAATTATTTTAGATTAGTTTCCGTACTCAACAGAGAATTCAATAGCGGAGATACTTTCAAAGCCGAGCTGCTCGACCTCAATCACTGTATCTATAAAACTGCCATAGGCCATGGCCGTCGGCAGTTTATTCAACACCACGTGCCACTGGGCAGGCGAATAATCCAAATTCCATGTGTCTTGATTCCTATGTATTGGCATTTGGATCGTCGTGTTGCGGACCGTGCAGGCCAGTCATACCTTTGTCCGCCTGGCCGAGGAGATACTGACCATCGGCATTACGCATCAGTTTACCATCAGACCGCAATTCATCGAGTTGCACAGCAATTTCGCGGCCATCGCGGCTGCCTAGAGCGTCAACAATTTCAGAGAAAAACATCAGCGTATTTTCTTCCAGCGCCTGTGTCACAGTTTGATAACGCGCCGAGCCTTCGAGCCTCGATGCTTTGGCAACGCGCATGGTGAGTTTACCCCGGCTTTGCAGTGGTAGGGTTAGATCAAAACCAGCTTTAGCGCCAATGATACCTTTGCCATCCAGAGAGGGGTCCATCGGCATACCCATCATACCCTCAAAGAGAACAAGATCACGGTCGGCTTGAAAACGGGAGACGAAAGCCCATTCGAAAGCATGTTGATCTCTAATATTTACATCTTCATCGGTAACAAAAACATGCTTAGCACCAAAGATTCCGGCGAATATGGCGGCAATAATATTCCGAGATTGACCCGGTCGCATTTGCTTAATTGAGATGCGCACATTCTGACCTTCTGCGGAGCCTGGCGGCACATAAACATCTATTACAATAACGCCCATGGTACGGAGGATTTTGAAGATTTGCGCTTCTACCCGGATTGTTAGCAATTGAACGGATTCCGCCCGGTGAATTTCAGGTCCTGAGCCATGCAGCAAACTCTGATGCAGCATATCATCACGCATAGTGATTGCAGTGACGTGGAAAACCGGGTCCATATGCATCGGACCATAAAAGCCGACATATTCCCCATAAGGTCCGTCTGGCTCAACATAGCCGCGCTCGTCGAAATAACCCTCAATCACCATTTCTGCGTCAGCTGGCACGCGAATGTCATTGGTCAGACATTTTACCAGCGGCAAGGGTTCACCGCGCAAAGTACTGACGAGCGACACTTCATCGGCTGGAATGCGCATACCAGCCGCCATATAGTCAATTGGGTGAGATCCAACAGCAAAACTGATTGGTAGTTTCTCACCGCGTTTAACGCAGCCCTGATAAATGCGTTTGAGATCTGAGGCTGCGGTAACGTTTGTGCCTGCAGTTTTTGAATTGCGTAAGCTGAGGCGCCGGCAGCCAACATTTGTCGTCCCGGTTTCGGGATCAACGGAATAATCAATGCCAGAAGAAAGATAAGCGCTACCGTCGAAGTGATGTTGGATATAAAAAGGTAATTTAGTAAGGTCAGCATCATTGCCTTTAAGTACTATTTTTTGAACTGGCGCATCCCCTTGGGAAACATCAACGATAGGCTGCGGTGTATCGAGTCGCCTCTGGAATTCATCGATAACTTTATCTTCTTCAACATCAAGGGCCGCTGCTAGACGGCGACGACTACCGTTTACATTGGCAACGAGTTCGAGCTTCTCCGGGCCGACGCTTTTAAATAGGACAGCCTTTTCATTAGCTTCGATCTCAGCAGCTAGATTTGTTAACTCAATCGGCTCCTCAATTGTTGTTACTTCGCCCATGGCATCGAGCTTTTCAACAAAGCGCTTAAGTCTAAATCTTTCTGTATCAACATCTATCATGTTACTTTTCCATTTCTATTAGGCACCATTAATTCAACCAGGTATAGTAAAATTAAAAGCCGTTTTGTAAGATGGTAACTCCTGAACTCTTGACCACCATGCGCCTAACGCAGGCCTCTTTTGCCAATCAACTAGCTGCTTTAGATCGTTAGCCTCGAACCGTTCAACAAAGGGTGCTATACTAATATCCGCTAATGAAAGCTTGGGACCGTTTAGCCAAATTTTATCTTGGAGTGCATCATTCATTTCATCCAGAACTTCGCTTATACGATCTTCTGCAAACTGCATTTCAGCTTCCGTTATTCCGTGCCTAATACGTTTCTCAAATGATAATTTTCTTTCAGCGTTGACCTGGCGTGATAGAAAATTAACTAGCTCGTCTTCGGAGAATTTTTCATATCTTTTCATTCTATTTTGTTTAACAAACGAAATTAGATTGATATTTTTATGAAGAATACTCTCAAATCTATGCATCCAATTTCTCATTTTCCATCGTTCATATGGATCGTCTGGCCGTAAAGAAATTTTCGGAAATGTTTCATCTAGATACTCAATAATGAAATTAGACTCGGTCAGAATTTTACCGCCATGATCAAGCGTCGGCACGACACCCGCTGGGTTAAGTTTGACGTACCAAGGATCAAGATGTTCAAGATCTTTGAGATTAATATGATGGCTCTCCCAATCCAGACCTTTCTCGGCGAGGGTAATACGAACTCTTTTGGAGCAAGTGGATGTCCATTGATGGTATAATTTCAACATATCTCAGTCTTTCTAAAAATCGTTATATTTTATTCTAGATTTTTTAATTTCCGACCAAATGCGAGGTGCGGTGTAGGGCATATCGAAATGTTCGATACCGTAAGGTGATAGAGCATCCATCACTGCATTAGCAATAACGGCAAGGGCTGGAACTGTTCCAGCCTCGCCGCCAGCTTTGATGCGAAGAGGATTAGTTTCGGAAGCTACCTCCATCGTACCAATATCAAACATTGGGAATTGGTCGGCGCGCGGCATCATATAATCCATGAAAGAGCCGGTCAGAAGTTGCCCTGAAGCTAAATCGAAGTAGGCGCATTCGCCCATCGCCTGTCCGGCCCCTTGAACGATCCCGCCATGGGTTTGGCCATGCACAATCATAGGGTTCACAGCTTGACCGCAATCATCAACGATGCCGTATCTATAAATTGTCATGTCACCCGTATCGGGATCTATTTCAACCTCAGCTGCTGAAGCGCCGTAAGGAAAAGCTTTTATCCGGCCTTTTTGAAAATATTCAAACATTAGGGGAATGGAACTTCCCGAGAATTCTGCATAGACAGCGGCCACCTCCTGCATGTCGGTTTCTTGGCCTGTCGTTTTAATTTTAAATTTTCCATTAACAAATTCTATGGCGCTTTCATCAGCTTGCAATAAATGAGCTGCAACTGGCTTTGCTATTTTGACGAGCTCTTTGGAAATCTCATAGAGTACCGTCCCCATCATCCGCATTGAACGGTCTGAATGAGTACCGCCGCCTCTGGCAAGCAACATCGAATCACCCCAAGCCATTGTGATATTTTCGTAGGGAATACCGAGCAAGTCGCTGATAACTTGTGGATAGGTCGTTTCATGACCTTGCCCGTGATTTTGTGTGCCAGCAAATATGGTTACCTGGCCATCCGCTGAGATTTCGACGCGGCCCATTTCAAAAGGAGCACCGACTGGGCTTTCAATAAAAGGGACAAGACTTATGCCGCGCAATTTCCCATTGGCTTTCGATTGGGTGCGCCGTGCCTCGAAATCTCCGTATTTCATAATATCTGCGACGCCTTCAAGCGCTTCGGGATAACTGCCAACGTCGTAGGTCAGCCCCATCACACTTTTAAACGGCATAGCATGTTGCGGGATAAGGTTTTTGAGCCGAACAGCCTTTCGGTCCATACCGATTTTTCTGGCGCCCATATCAATCAAGCGTTCTAAGACAAGGTGCGTTTCCGGTCGACCCGCGGCTCGGAACGGCAAGACTGGTACCGTATTGGAGAGATACACCTGGAGGTCCAGCGAGGCCGTGGGAATATCATACGTCGTTGTAATCAACCGGGAGACATTGGCAGGCGGCGCATAACACATTGTATAGGCGCCAATATTAATCAGGACCTGTAATTTATAGGCAGTGATTGAGCCATCTTTATTCAGCCCGATCTCGCCATTCATTTGCATATCACGGCCTTGCCAGTCGCTGATGAAAGCCTCGACCCGGGTGCTTGTCCATTTGACAGGACGGCTCAGCCGTTTTGCAGCCCAAGCCAATATGACATATTCTGGACCAACATGACCTCTAGAGCCAAAGCCGCCGCCGACATCTGGGCAAATCACTCGCACTTTATCTGGCTCTGCTTTTAAAGCGCTTGCGATCATGTCGCGGTACCGATGAACTCCCTGATTACCCGCCGTTACAATAAAGCGCTCTTCCTTTGGATCATATTCACCAATGCCCGAACGTGGTTCCATCTGACCACAAATTACACGGGGTATATTAAAAGTGCCTTTGACTACGACATCTGAACCAGCCAATGCTTGATTAGTTGCGTCTAACTCGCCGCGATAATGGTGGACCGTAATATTGCCCGGCGCATGCTCGCTAATGGTTGGCGCCCCTCTCACTGCTGCTTGTTGTACATCGACAATCGCAGGTAATTCTTCGATAGTTACCTCGATAAGCTCGGCACCACTTTCTGCATCGGCAATGGTTTCAGCGATAACGCACGCAATAGGTTCGCCGACATGGCGTACCTTATCGAACGGCATAGGCCACTGGGGGAATTCAATTGCCACTGGGTCGGCTTCACCAAAGGCGGGTTTGGTAAAATCTTCGGGCGCAGCCTCAATCGCTCGGTGAGCCACGGGGCCGTAGCCATCGGCTTCAAAATCTTTGCCGGTTAAAACAGCTACGACACCTGGCGCCACCTCCGCAGCCTCAACATTAATATCTTTTATAATACCATGGGCGATCTGAC
>CAJQSN010000008.1 GCA_905614355.1 uncultured Rhodospirillales bacterium
AAATGAAAACAAGCGGTTTGCTGACAAACTTAAAGTACCATTTGTTGACCTTGATTATAACAAAGAGTCATGGTTTCACAAAGTAAAAGGATATGAACTTGAACCCGAACGCGGTTATCGTTGCACATTGTGCTTTGATATGCGGTTTGAGCGCTCTGCTATTTATGCATTTGAAAATAAATTCAAAGTTTTTTCCAGTACTTTGGGAACCTCTCGCTGGAAAAATTTTGAACAAATTAATAGCTGTGGAGTTAGAGCTGCTAGCCGATACAGCGGTATTACATATTGGACGTTTAATTGGAGAAAAAAAGGTGGCTCTAGCCGCATGATTGAAATTTCTAAAGAAGAGAAATTTTACCAACAGGAATACTGTGGCTGTGCTTATAGTTTAAGAGACACCAATCAAAGTAGAGTAGAGCGCGGTATGGAACCAATAAAAATCGGTGAAAAGTATTACCACAAATGAAATATATTCGATTTTAGCTATTAATTAACACTAAAATAAAACTTCAAAAAAAACTAGATAGTGACACAGGCCCTAAATTAAAGCTATCGATATAACCAAAAGGATTAGGGAAATTCGGGTACTATTTTTTAATCATGAACAATATAATAATTTTGAAAATGAACCCGGTAATTTAGAAGTTCGCCTACCAATGCTTTCCAGCGGCTTTATCAAGGAATACAAGGATTTTATATTTCAAAGAGTGAAAAAAAAGCTTGGTCTAGGCGGTATGATACAAGCAGCAACAGAGACCGTGATTAACTTTAAACCCGATCTCATTGTTTACATTACAGGCTGGTCACAGGACGATATCCCGGGCCAACTCATAAATGGTTTTGAAGAAATGGGGGTAAAAGTCTTAACTATTGCCTGGGATACTTATCCAGGGCCAACGCCACTTAAATTTCGTCAGAATGGTCTATTCAGATCAGGCTCTTTATTTTGCGAAGCCTGCTCCTTCATCAGTTATGCAAGATTCCGTTTCTGGCGCGAACAACTCAGCCCAGAAAAAGCTGTTATATACCTCAGTGGTAATAATATTTTAAAAGATCATTTTAAACATGTATCAACTAAACAAAATATAGACGTAGCGCTAATTGGAAGTTTATATAAAGCTCGGTTGGAATTAATGGAATTTTTAAAACAAAATTTATTACCTTTTGGAATTAATATTTCACATCATGGGGGTTACTTTGATGAAACATCGGGCCTTCCAGCTGACGACAGTGCGCACACATTGACTAGGCTGTCCAGCGAAGACTATATCAATGTCATCAACCGCTCAAAGATAGTCCTATGTCCAGGTGGCGCCGAAGGACAATGGGCTGTTCGCGGTAAAATTTTTGAAATCATGTCCTGTGGTACGTTTTGCCTGGCCGAGGATAATTTTGATATTCAAAAAACAATTCCAGAAGATAAATTAAAAACATACAAAAATTTTGATGATTGCTTACGCCAAATTTTATATTACCTAAAACATGAAACTGAGCGTAAAATATTAGCTAAAAATAGCCATGACTGGTATCTACGCACCTATGATTCAAAAAATTTTTGGCAAGATTTTCTTTACAAAATAACAATAGGAGATAATAATTTCTACAACACACCTTTTGTTGAAAGTAATTATCAGATAGTCAAAAAGAGTATATTGAATCATTACGACGGAAAAATAATAACGCCAGAAAACATTACTGGTTTCAGTGTCGTTTGCTAATAAAAATTATTTACAAATTAAGGTGTACATTTTGAAACTGGTCCTAATATCATTTACTAACGATTACGGGAAAAGATCCACTTCCCTCTAGCAACATAAGTGCTGCCGAATATTCTACCTGATTGCTTGATATATTGATCTTTTGCCCAAATGGCAGTGAACTTGCAACCTTCCCTGGACATCCTTTGCCACGGATGAAGTTCCGAATCTCTGTTCCGTCTAAACCTTCATTTTTGTCGCAATCAATGGCGTCAAAGGCGGCTCCCACTGGCCCCCCAGCTTCGTCGCACTGTGGCATTTCATCACCATTAGTATCCTGTTTTGTGGCCTAATCAGATAACAAATAAGCTATTGAATAATTCACTCATTATGTCTAGATACTTCGTTTCTTTTAACTTAATTGCCATAATTAAATTAATATTAATAAAAAACGAATTACTCGGAATACCCAGTCAACTCCCAAAAAAACTGAGCGACCTTTCTACACTTAACTGGTAAATATACTATACTGGGATGCTAACTCTCATGAGAGTTCCTTATGAATAGAATGTGAGGACGAATTAACTAGGAAAGATGGTGATCCCGAAGGGATTCGAACCCCTGACCTATTGATTAGGAATCAATCGCTCTATCCTACTGAGCTACGGGACCACAAGTTGTCATATAACATTTGGCTGTAAAATAACAAGGAATGGGTTATATCCTGCTCATAAATCATTCACATGGGGATTATAGAAACTTTATATCAGCATAAATTATTAATTCGGTAGATTATTATATTAAGACTCTGGGGCTCTATCCTCCTGAGTTACGTAACCTTCGGAGTTTTATTAATTCAAACACGCTATCTAATATCGTCCAAAATTCAATTAAAATATATTGGTTATTATTTATACGTGTGCCTCATCTATTCTAGCGGTATAGAAAAATAGATTGTTGCTGTTTCAGTTCCGGGATTAGTGCTACCAATACTGGCATTGGAATAATGCGAAATTGCCGCGCCAAGACGCGATCGGTTGTCAAAACGATAAGAAATTTCCATTTGTGATCTAAACTCAATCGAATGTCCCAAATCTAATTTTTTATTACCACCCCAATAATAGTGTGGAGCAAAAGATGGCGTCATTACAAATCTTCGACCCACAAAAAAATCCGATAACACACCTGCACCAATAAACCCCTGAGAGGTGTTAGTAACAGATACCGCTGCAAATGGTTTAAAGATAGACATTTTTTTATTAGATCTATATTCAGCGCGAAATTCTGTGCCAGTCTCCTTTTTCCGATTGAAGTCGTAATAACCTAAGCCAACAGATATAAATGCTGGATCTTCTTTGCCAACAGTATCAGCATTAACGTTTTCACTAAGACATATCAATACGAAAACAGTCGTAGCTAATACAAAAAAAGAAAAAATTTGATTTATTCTCATAAACATAAAATATTTTACCATATAATTAACAATAATAAACCAACCTATAGATTAAAAACGCATTTTAGAAACGTTTCAGTCAGAAGCAAGAAAATACTGAGTTTTGATTGCTCCATTAAACCCAGTTATAAAAGTTAATCATCATTTCCATAACTTTTAACTTAATTACTACCCTCGTTTAAAATTCTCAGTAGCGGCAACTAAGACAGACCTGAGGCTTGGTTCCATCGCAGAATGTCCAGCATCCGGGACGACAACCAAATTTGCCCTTGGCCAACGGCGCCAATATTCATACGCTGTCAAAATTGGGCATATCATATCATAGCGACCCTGTATTATTGTAGCCGGTATATCAATAATTTTATCAAGATACCTATAAAAATAATTATCTGGAAGAAAAAAATCATTTAAAAAATAATGGGCTTCAATCCTAGCTAAAGCCAAGAAAGTACGGCCCGAGTTTATAAATGCCCGGGTCCGTGTATCCGGCAACAATGTAGAACATGACCCTTCAAACTGGCTCCAAGCACAAGCCGCAGGACCATTAATAAAATGATCAGGATTAATTAAACGCTTATGGTATGAATATAGTAATTCATCTTGTTCCTCATCTGGGAGAAAACTGCAAAACTCCTGCCACTCTTGAGGAAACACAGTTTTAATTCCATGGAGAAACCAGTCGAGTTCACGACTAGTACAGAGAAAAATTCCCCGTAGAATAAAACCTAGTACACGGTCAGGATATGCTATTCCATAAGCTAAACCTAGAGAGGACCCCCAAGATCCTCCAAAAACCAGCCACCTATCTATCTCTAAATATTGGCGCAAGGTTTCCATATCCGATACCAAGTGTTGGGTGGTATTACCAGCAGTTTCAGCAAACGGCTGTGATCTGCCGCTTCCTCTCTGATCAAAAATAATAATTTTATAGTATTCAGGATCAAAAAAACGCCGGTGTGAGGGGGAGGCACCCGCGCCAGGACCCCCGTGCAGAAAAATAACCGGCACCCCTTCTGGATTACCCGAAATTTCCCAATACATTAGATGATGACCATCTAAATCAAGCATTCCATTTGAGTATGCAGCAATATCAGGATAGAGATTATATGTTGTCGAGGTCAGATCCATAATTTATAGGTCTAGGTGGTGAGGGTTAATCTGTTTAAATTAGATTTATTACTTAATGTTATTAAAATGTTTTTGCCGGAAAATATGAGTGTAACTTAATAATTAAAATTTTATATTGGGAAATATAGTTATGCTAAGTGACCTTAAATTCGTGGTAATCATTCTTATTATGCTAGCAACAATTAGCGTCAGTGGTTGCTCAATTAACCCCGCTACTGGAGATAGCAGCTTTACTGGCCTAATGTCTTTAAATGATGAAATTAGACTTGGGCGCAAAGAGCACAGTAAAATTCTACAATCATTTGGCGGCCGTTACAATGATGAGGTCATAGGCGATTATGTAAGTAATATTGGGAATAGGCTTGCAGCAAAATCAGAGCTTCCTAGTATAAAATGGACCTTCACGGTATTAAACTCGCCAATAATTAATGCTCTAGCACTACCTGGTGGTTATGTATATGTAACACGAGGTTTAATGGCTTTAGCCAGCAATGAGGCTGAACTTGCTGGTGTGCTAGCGCATGAGATTGGACATGTTACAGCTCGTCATACTGCACAACGATACAGTAGCTCAATGTTAGCGGGGGGGGTTTCAATGGCGGCAAATATTTTTCTAGGTTCTGCTGCCGGTGATTTAGCAAATTTTGCTGGTAAAGCTGCAATTCAATCCTATTCAAGAAAACAGGAATTTGAAGCAGATACACTTGGCGTCAGATACTTATCACGGGGTAGTTACAATACTAATTCGATGGTATCTTTCCTAAACAAACTAAGAGCCCATAGCCAATTAGAAGCTAAGCGACAGAAAAAAGACCCTGCAAGCGTTGACCACAGTGATATGTTTGCTACTCATCCCCGAACCATTGATCGCGTTAACCGCGCTATCTCAAGCACTACATTGACAAAATCAGGCTTTAAAACTGGCAGCGTTGATTATCTGGAACGTTTACACAATATACTTTATGGCGATGACCCGAAGGATGGCCTTATAAAAGGACGAGTATTTGTTCACCCAGCAATGCTATTTAGCTTTAAAGTTCCAAAGGGATTTCAACTATACAACAACCCAAGATCGGTGATAGGTAAAGGACCCAATGATTCAATAATTCAATTTGATACAGCAAACAAGCCTAATAATAAATCGATGGTAAATTATATTAGAAAAATTTGGGCACCAAACACTAAATTTCTAAAAATTGACAAAATTAATGTAAACGGAATGCCCGGTGCGACGACTAAAACACGAACCAGGCAAAAAAATGGTACCTTTGATCTTCGCTTAACAGCAATTAAATATAATAATTCAAGAATATATCGATTCATATATTTAACGCGTGCTAATCAAACTCAAAAACTAAACCTCAGCCTTCGCCAAACAACGTATAGTTTGAGAAATATATCTGTCCCCGAGGCACAAAAAATACTACCAAACCGGGTAATTGTGCAAGCCGTCGGGGCTGAAAATTCGGTTAAGAATATTTCAGAACTCATGAGTATAGATAACTTTAAAGAAGAAACGTTTAGAGTTATTAATGGGCTAAAACCATCGGAAGAACTTCGGAAGGGCCAACTTATCAAAGTTATTTTAAAATAAAAAATATATGTACAAACTACGCCGCCAAAAAAGATCCGCTTAGGTAAAACCAGCTAAAATTAAGCTGCTTGTAACACAGCCTCTAATTTTTCTGTAGCCTGATCTTTTTCAATTTTCTCAACAGCAGCAAACTCACCAGCTAAACGCTCAAGAGCAGCCTCATAAATTTGGCGCTCACTAAACGATTGGTCAGGCTGGCCAACATTCCGGTGTAAATCACGAACAACTTCAGCAATTAAAATTGGATCCCCCGAATTTATTTTATCTTCATATTCTTGGGCCCGGCGGCTCCACATAGTTCGTTTAATCCTAGCACGACCTTTTAGAGTGGTAACCGCATCATCCATGATTTTCTGTGAGCTCACTTTGCGTAAACCTGACGTCTCCATTTTATTAATGGGAACCCTGAGTGTCATTCTATCATTTTCAAAAGTGACAACGACTAATTTAAGAAGACTACCAGCTATCGTCTCTTGCTCAAGACCGGTGACTTTGCCAACACCGTGTGTAGGATACACTACAAAATCGCCTGTCTTGAAAGTTTTTTCACCTTTACTTTCATTTTCTTTTACAACCATAACTTCCGTTTTCTCCAAAAAATTACCGCTATTACCAATAGGCATTTCATGCCACACCTAGGACAACTATAAAACACAATGCCGCCCAAACTTAAAAGTTTGACCAGCACCAATAGATTAACACAGATTTAGATCTAAATACAGTCCAAAACATAGAGAAATAGGTATTAATATTTAAAAAAGTAGCCTGTAGACTACACCTTAAAATTTTTGATCTAATTTAAAGCATACAAATTGATCACACACCTGTTCCAGGATTTTCACTTAATTCAGCCCTCTTGCCATCTTTCCCTTGCCAGTCTTCAGCATCGCTAGGAGAAGTACCTTTCGTTGTGATATTTGGCCAAATGGCTGAAAAACGTGTATTAAGATCAAGCCACTCATCCAACCCATCCTCAGTATCGGGTAAAATTGCTTCAGCCGGACATTCTGGCTCGCAAACACCACAATCGATACACTCATCTGGATTTATCACCAAAAAATTTTCCCCTTCGTAGAAGCAATCAACAGGACAAACCTCAACACAATCCATAAATTTACATTTAATACAACTCTCAGTGACTATGTAAGTCATGTTTACCTCCGTTAAGTTCTAATTATTCTGGTTATACCTTATCACCAGGCACTTTTCTTATTACACGCTAGCTTAGCTTCTGCCAAGCCTTGCCATTACTCTTTTTCTAGCTTCACCACGGTCAAAATCACTCACAAAAATTAAACCTGCAATCCTACTTATCAAATTGGCTTCATAGTAATCAACGTTGCCATCAGCGAAAGCCACCTCCCAGAGCATTTCAATCATATCAATACGCTGCTTAGGCTCATATCTATCTTTTATCACGCGCGTAAAAGTATAAAGATCACCTGCTTTCTGGATTATATTCTCAGCCTCCGCGACTAGTGTTAAGCTCTCTTCATCATTTAAATTAAAATGCTGCTCCATTAAAATTATAATACTTTTGCGCTCTTGATCGTCAAAATTACCGTCCATACAAGCTGCTTCCACCAACAAAGCGGCGGCGGCGGCCTGAACCTCATCTGTATTCGGCTCACTAATATCTACGGGGTTTTCTGAAAATAATGCCTTAATTCTATTTATCATAGGGAGCTATCTAGCACAGGTATTCTATAAGTAAAAGCACCTAAACTCGCTAATACCCTGGTTCAATGCCACTGTTCATCTTTCGCTATTAATTTATCAGTAGCCCTACGCTGATCCTTGGTAGGCCGCCCGGAGCCTATTTCTCGTTTGCCTATAACCGCCTGAAATTTGAGGTCTTCTTTATTTATAGAAATTGACGGAGAAAGATCCTCATATAGAGCCTGAGCCTCAGGCGCAGGCCCCCGTCGCACGCCAAGGTTTAGAATCTTTATTATTTTAATATTATTATCGATAGAGAAAGTAAGTACATCATTTTTCTTAATCAAAAAATGGGCCTTAGCGACAATCAAACTATTCACACAAAACCTACTAGATTGGCAAAATTTTGTCGCCTTTGATCGACTTTTCATAAACCGGGCATACCATAACCACTTATCGAGGCGCAAAACTCCGTTTAATGGCAAGTCACCCATAAAAATAAATCACCGGATAAATATCTCTTTTAACTTTGAAAAAGGCGATTCTTTTATTAAAAGATCAGCATGTAACCTGTTTCTATTTCTTAAGCTAGAAACCCCTGATTTTTGCTTCTTTCTCAAATTAGGGAGGTGATCTTTTGCATTGACAAATGAAGGCACTATGGTGTCATGAGATACTGTTTCAAATTCTTTTTGAATATATCCAAGCGAGCAAACAACGCTAACTGCCTGTTTAGCAGAACAACCTAACAAATTTAATATTTGTGGCCCAATTTCAAAAGGACGACCCCTATCCAGTAGTTTAAGCCTGCCTGCAACTCGCTCCAAAATATCAACACGCACCAACAATTCACCCGCCCGTTTAAATCCGCCAACCAGCATGAAGTCAAGGGGCACGGAACCATCATAAATCATAGAGACACGACCGGAAGGTGGTAGGCTTGGTATAGGGTTTATTTTATTTTTAATAGCCCACAACAAGGCACTAAGGCCGGCTGACCGAGGCCGTAACAGTTTTGGAAAAAAAATCTCGTGGCGACCTATTTTAATGCCCAAATGACGCAAAATGCTATAATCTGCTTTATTCAAGGCTTTTAATTGACCTCTCGCTTGGCGTTTACCCAACACGCCACCATTCTCAACTAATTGAAAAACCAATCCCCGGGCCGCACCTATTAAGTTTTTATCTTTAGCTTTAATCAATGGCATAAGATGGCGCCTAATATAATTATTTAACCAGGCGTGTAGACGTTCTTCAATTTTATTTTGCAAAAAAACCTCAAGCAGATCACTTGAAACAACCTTTAATCTGGGACACAAATTATCAGATCCGCCGACAAGGCCTGCTACCAACTGCCTTTCCGCTGGCCTAAGCCAAAAAATTTTTCCACTCGAATTGAGCTCAAACCCAGAATCAGCTGTATTGATCAGTTCGATAACTCTCCGTTGGACCTCACTTGCTAACGCTCGATAAGCAGCGGCTGAAACAGTTCTACCTGCTAGCGCACCGTCTGTCGTATCAGAGATGAATACGAACCCTTTAATTTGGCCTACAAAATGGCCTTCAACTACAACATCGCCTTGAGAATTCACCGTAGATTGTAATGATTTTTTATCTTTTAATTTTTTAGTCAAAATAGAGGTGCGTTGATCAACAAAACGTTGAGTTAACCTCTCATGAAGAACGTCTGACAAGCGATCTTCTATCTTCCTCGTTCGACCTTGCCACCCTTTTGGATCTATAAGCCAATCAGATCGATTAGAAACATACGTCCAAATTCTAATATTGGCTATACGGTCCACAAGCGAGCCAATATCCCCATCAATATTATCAATATAATTAATTTCTCTCTCAATCCATTCGGTGTCCAATTTTCCAGTATCAGTGAGTGATTTAAAAATATTAAATAACAAGTTAACATGGCCATCACCCATCTGTTTTCGAAAATTTGGAATCTGACAAACCTCCCAAAGTAATTGAATTGAGCCATTATTAGTTAAACGATTTCTAATTGCTTCTTCAGAAGCTAATTGGATAAGAAATTTCTCATCGTTGGGTTGGGGTACTTTAACTAGGCCTGATGCATTTGGACGAATATTAAGACTATCCAACAAACTCTCAAAGGAACTATAATCCAGAACGGAATTTCGCCATTGTATCTGCTTAATAACATCAAATTTATGGTTTTCAACTTGTTCAATGATGCTTGGGTCAAATTCTTTTGCTTCACCGGTGACACCAAAAGTGCCGTCGCTCATGTGACGGCCAGCACGCCCGGCAATCTGAGAAAATTCACTGAGACTTAGGTTCCGTCTGGAAATACCATCAAATTTATTTAAAGAAGCAAATGCGATATGCGTCACATCCATATTGAGGCCCATCCCAATTGCATCAGTTGCAACCAAATAGTCAACATCACCATTTTGGAACATTGCCACCTGCGCATTTCTTGTGCGAGGGCTCAACGCACCCATAATTATGGCTGCCCCGCCTCGTTGGCGTCGGATAAGTTCGGCAAATGCGTAAACATCATCAGCGGAAAATGCCACAACGGCGCTTCTAGGCGGTAACCGAATAATTTTACGCCCACCAGAGTAAGTTAAATTAGAAAACCGTGGCCGAGTTATAAATTCAATGTCACTGATAAGCTTCTTCAACAAAGGCCCAATCGCTTCAGATCCCATGAACATGGTTTCCTGCAGTCCACGCGCGTTCAGTAAACGATTCGTGTATATGTGCCCACGGTCAAGATCAGAACACATTTGGATTTCATCTACCGCTAAAAAATCAACTGGTTTACTAACCGGCATCGCCTCTACTGTGCAGAAAAAATATTTAGCATAAGTAGGAATTATTTTTTCTTCACCAGTAATCAAAGCAACTTGACGAGAGCCTTTTATAGCCACGGCTCGGTCATAGTTTTCACGGGCTAAAAGACGCAACGGAAACCCAATCATTCCACTGCCGTGCGCTAGCAATCGCTCCATAGCAAAATACGTCTTGCCCGTATTGGTGGGTCCTAGGACAGCCCTCACTTTTGTATTAGTAACTGAAAATTGCATCGGTCTAAGATCAAGCTTTAGCAACACACATGCAAGTACGATTTTATCAATTTACAAATGCACACAGCATTGAACGTGTTTAGAGAGGTTCGATATAATTAGCTATAGTCCAAAACTATTAATAAGGCTTATTATTAGGCCTAAATTATACAACTTCTAGCATAGTAGTTTTTGAAACTCGTTGATAACGGTTACGTTTCTGGCACACTAATTTCTTAAGTTGACGGCGAGCAGCCTCAAACGCATCCCTGATAGCAATATAGACATTATCATGGCTAGGATTACCTGGATCTCGGGCAACTACTATTTTTTTACCCGGCAAACCTATATCTATACTAACATGATATAATTTACCTTTATGATGCTGACGAAGCGGTGCCGTAACAATCACCCGACAGAATATTATCTTTTCACTGTATTTTTTAAGTTTTTCAACTTTGTCGTAGATCCGCTTTTCAACAAAATCTGAGTGCGAAATATCCCGAAAAGTAATTTGTAAAGGTACTTGCATTAATCACCTCTGTGATTGTTAGAGGTCCTTCAGGCACATTTATAACATAACAATCACCAAAAATGAGAAATTTTTTTTAAATATTAGAATAAATGGTCGCAGACACTGCTAATTTTCTATAAGAACTTCCATAAATTAATTAATATTAAACATATACTAAAATCTTGGCTTATTATATTTTTGTATAAATCAACCCTTGCATAACCGATCCGCTAGATCCATATGAGGTTGCAAAGAAAAAACTAGGCTAGATTAAACGCTAAACGAAAGATTTATTTAAATGGCAAAGAAAAAAACGGAAGAAAAACTCGAGTTCCAAGCAGAGGTTAGCAAAGTATTAGACCTCGTTATAAATTCTTTATACAGCAATAAGGAAATATTTTTACGCGAATTGATTTCTAATGCTTCTGACGCATGCGATAAACTACGTTATTTAGCATTGACAAAACCTAAATTAATTGATTCTGGTAACGAACTTGCCATCACACTTTCCGTCGATAAAAAAGCTAAAAGCCTAACTGTTAGCGATAACGGCATTGGGATGAACCGCGATGAACTAATTGAAAATCTCGGAACTATAGCAAAGTCAGGCACCACCGCATTTTTAGAGGGTTTATCCGGTGATGCAAAAAAAGACGCCGATCTTATCGGTCAATTTGGCGTAGGCTTCTACGCATGTTTCAGCGTTGCAGATAAGGTCGAAGTAATTTCCAAACGGGCTGGCGAAAACCAAGCTTGGTCATGGTCATCGGAAGGTGCCGGTTCATATACTATAGTTGAAGGTGAGCGAGCTAATCAAGGTACCACTATAACTGTCTTTTTAAGCAAAGAGAGTAAAGAATACCTTGAGGAAGTGCGTATCCAGAATATTATTAAAACTTATTCAGATCATATCTCTATTCCAATTCAAATGGAAAAAACTGATGGGAAAGAAACCACAATAGATCAGCTAAACAGTGGCTCTGCTATCTGGACCCGCGCTAAATCGGATATTACCGATGAGCAGTATAAAGAATTTTACCACCATGTGGGCCATGTCTTTGACGATCCGTGGCTAACGCTACATAATAAGGTTGAAGGTAAGATCGAATATACCAACTTACTTTTCATTCCGTCGTCAAAACCATTTGATCTGATGAACCCAGAACGCAAACATCAAGTAAAACTTTACGTCAAGCGTGTATTTATCACTGACGATTGTGAAGATTTAATGCCTGGATATTTGAGATTTGTCAGAGGCGTTGTGGACTCAGAAGACCTGCCGCTGAACGTCAGTCGCGAAACGCTACAACATAATGTTCTCGTTAGTCACATTAAAAAAGCTCTGATGAAACGCGTTTTCTCCGAACTTAAAAAGAAAGCCACAAAAAAACCGGAGGAGTATTTAATTTTCTGGGATAATTTTGGTGCTGTCCTTAAAGAAGGCCTCTACGAAGATCACGAGAATCGCGACACGCTTCTCGAGCTTGCAAGGTTTAAATCCACTAATAGCGATAAGATAATAAGTCTTTCGGACTACATCGAAAGGCTAAATGATGGCCAAACTGAAATTTATTATATCACGGGAGACGATGACCAGATGCTTAGGGCCTCTCCACAAATCGAAGGCTTCAAAGCCCGTGGAATCGAGGTTCTAATCCTAACAGATCCAGTTGACGAATTTTGGTTATCGATGGTTGGGAAATATAATGATAAGTCGTTTAAATCAGTTACATCAGGCGACGTTGATCTAGAAGCCATAAAACATAGCGATGGAGTAAAAAAAGCGAAAAAAGAAAAGTCCGCTGATGATACACAAACCGCTAAGCTGATAATTGCATTTAAAGAGGCTCTCGGCGAAGCTGTAAAAGACGTCCGAATTTCAGACCGACTTACAGACAGTGCGGTTTGCCTCATTGCAGGTGAAGGTGACATGGACTTGCATCTTGCCCGAATGCTTAAACAACAAGGTCAAACAGATATTCAAAATAGTAGCCGTATTTTAGAAATAAATTCGGCTCACAACCTAATCAAAAAACTCGCGGGCATTACGGACGAGTTAAGTAAGAAGGAAGATTTAGCTAATATGGCCCATCTTCTGCTAGATCAAGCGCGGATAATTGAAGGCGAAGTGGTAAGTGACCCTACAGCTTTCGCCAAACGCCTTAATGATGCTCTCGCTAAAGGGTTTATGTAAATTTAATGGCAGTCTAATGAAGGGCATAATAGCAATAGAAAATTAACTTAGCCGCCCACATAAAAGGTCAAGAACTTCTCGTGGTATAGGCTCAGCGCTGATGCCTTTGGGCCTTTCAGGAGCCTTCATTGCCCAAACTCGTTTTTCAGTGCCTTGAACATGTACATGTTCGCCTTTGCAAATGTTATGGCGTAGGGTACCTACTTTACCTGTCCAATCTTCGACCCAGCTATAGATGGTAATTTCATCATCCATTCGCAAAGGTGCTTTAAAGGAAGCTTGGGCATCAACTAACGGCACACCTGCTATATTATAATCAGGCCACATCTTGCTCCAAACCAAACCAACTTCATTGAACATATTTTGTGTGGCACGATCAAACCACTGAAAATAATTAGGGTAAAATACCATTTGCGCATTATCGCAGTCACTAAACATAATCGTACGATTTTGACTAAATATTTTCATTTTAATCTATTAACCAATGTTAAAAGAATACGTACCTTTATAAGCAATCAAAATGCCTCAAGCCAACAATAATATTTAATATTATTCAAAAGTTTTTGAGGATTAATTTTACTCCTTTTAATACAATATCGGGTTGACTATACCCCATTAACGCGCCTTATATTTTTCTAATTGATAGATTAACAGGGGAACACAATGACACCATATACGTCGATTAATGTAAAACCTAAACACTTCGCTTGGTCAGTTGAAGATAATGTCGCAACAATAACGTTAAACAGGCCTGAGCGAAAAAACCCCTTAACATTTGAAAGCTACGCAGAACTGCGAGACGTATTTCATAACCTGCAATGGATAAATGAAGTAAAAGTTATTGTAATCACCGGTCAAGGCGGTAACTTTTGTTCAGGTGGTGACGTTCATGAGATTATAGGACCTCTTACCAAAATGGATATGGACGGTCTACTAAACTTTACTCGAATGACTGGTGACTTGGTTAAATATATGCGGAAATGCCCGCAACCAATCATAGCATCAATCGATGGAATTTGTGCCGGGGCCGGCGCAATTCTGGCAATGGCTTCAGACCTTCGTTACGGAACACCAAAAAGTACCGTTGGTTTTTTATTTACACGAGTTGGTCTTGCCGGCTGTGATATGGGCGCTTGTGCAATATTACCGCGAATTATTGGTCAAGGAAGGGCAGCAGAGCTTTTATACACCGGACGAATGATGACTTCGACAGAGGCCCTTAATTGGGGTTTCTATAATAATATTGTAGAGCCTAACGAAATTCTAACAACAGCACTAACTCAAGCAAAGCGTCTGGCTAAAGGGCCAACGTTTGCCCATGCAATGACAAAAAAAGCCCTTCATCAAGAATGGGATATGGGTGTTGATGAAGCAATTGAAGCGGAAGCTCAGGCCCAAGCAATATGTATGCAAACAAAAGACTTCGAACGTGCCTATCACGCTTTTGTAGCAAAAGAAAAACCAATTTTTAAGGGCAATTAGAAAAGGACAATTGAAAATGCCAAAACTAAACAACAAAGTAGCAATTGTAACTGGCGCAGCTCAAGGTATTGGCGCAACTTACGCAAAGGCACTAGCGAATGAGGGGGCAAAAGTTGTTGTCACAGACATCCACGACTGTGGGCCCATCGCTAAAGAAATAGAAACTAACTATCAAGGATCAGAAACTCTTTCTTTTATCACCGATGTCAGCAATGAAAAGTCCACCCAGATAATGGCTGAAAAAACACTGGCTCATTTTGGCAGTATAGATATTCTAGTGAATAATGCTGCTATTTTTGGAACTCTGGTTCCCGGCCGCTTTGAGGATATTGATGTGGCTGAGTGGGATAATTTAATGGCTGTTAATGTTAAGGGCCCATGGCTTTGCACTAAAGCTGTTGCTCCGATTATGCGCAATAACGGCTATGGTAAAATTATTAATATTGCATCCGGTACGCTATACAAAGGAACCCCGGGGTTGTTACATTATGTTACCTCAAAGGGGGCTATTATGGCAATGACCCGAGTTTTATCGCGGGAGTTAGGCGAGGACGGTATCTGTGTTAATACAATATCACCCGGCCTGACAATGAGCGAAAACGTCGTAAATAGTGAAAATTGGATGGCTGGTCGAGATACAAATAAAGCAACCCGCGCTCTCAAAAGGTACCAAACACCTGAGGATTTAATTGGTACTCTAATTTTTCTATCCTCTGAAGACAGTGATTTTATGACGGGCCAATCAATGGTAGTTGACGGGGGTTCAGCAAACAATTAATCCACGTTTTTGGAATGGTTGATCCTATATAACTATTTAAACCCAGTGATGGCGAATGTATGATTAATGTGGCCACGTGGATGCTTTTGCTCTCAAACGAGCTTCCCACAAAGGCCCTCAACTTTTGGAATCACATAATCTCAAGCGCTAAAACTAACAAAATATCTTATTACTAATAATTTTTGAGGCAATCCATATGACCGAAATTTCCAATTTTATTCAAGAGCTTAAAAGTAACTATGATGTGAATTATTGGGGTAAGCTGCTTGATGAGTATGACCAACGTTTAACTGAACTGCATAAGAGCATTGATGCCCCCAAATACACGGAGTGGGGTTTGGTCGCTCTTAAAGCTATTCAAGGTAATAAAGAAGCTAAATTACTTGTTTCAAATATGCTAGAGCCTGAAAGCAATGAAAAAAAAATAATTGATGAGATGGCTTTAATCTATCTTGTACAACCTATTATACGTCACTATCTGTTCCGTGCGTCAAACAAAACTCAGGAGGAACAAGGCCCAAACAGATAGTTGTTACAAGACCAATAATATACGGTTTTTATATTTATTTCTATTGATGGAATAATTTAAATTAACTCATACAAAATAAGTGCCAAAGAACTAATTTCAAAAATTAAAGATTTTATTAACCATAATCGATACAAATTATACAATACTTGTAATTACAAGCTAGTTATTGGAATTATGAATAATAAAAAATTAGATGGTGCGCCCGGAGAGACTCGAACTCCCAACCTCCTGATTCGTAGTCAGACGCTCTATCCAATTGAGCTACGGGCGCAGAGTTGGAGACACTATTTAAAAAGGCATAAAGGATCAAGACATCTTTTTAAACCTTTAATGCTTGTCTATATCGTAAATGACCAACAAAATTGAGAGAATTTTAATTGTAATATATTTTAACCACCACTTGTCAAATACAAGGATTTTAAGTAATACTTGTTAAATCTAGATAAGTTATGGTAATTCTGTAAATTAAAATTTCGATTTAACATGGAAACGAACGAAATTGGGTCACCGGTATTTAAAGATCTGGTTAATTTGAATGGGGAAATATAGCGCGATGGCCTGTATGAATAGTCGGTCGGTTAGTGTTAAAACGATAATCTTAATTACCTTGTTAAGTACAAGCCTTATCACAGGGTGTTCGCTCTCGTTTGACCAACTATTACCGACATTAACTGGCGAGAATGTATTAGAGAATGGCACGGCAGCCGAGGCTTCAGCCAAAGAAAGCGTTCCGCCCGCTGCACCAGCCCAGGTTGCAAAAAATGTTAATCCTATAATACCGCCCGCGATGGGAACATCTAAATTTGAACCAAAAAGTATAACCGCGGGTGAAAATACGGGAACTTTTGTAGGGCAGAAGGCGCTTGAACTTAGAAACGAGCTCCGTAATTTGCAAGCAAGTGTCTCAAAAAATAATAATAAACTCCAGACCGTACGCGGTAAAACAATTCAAGACTCCCAGCGCTATCATGGGGCAATTTCGGCTATTAATGCGCGGCTACAGGTAGGCACCACGCCCGGAAATCCAGTCTTAGTGGGGCAATTTAATCAAGCCCTTGCAGACCTTAAAAACGTCGGAGATGATATAGGTGCCATGAATAGGTTAACCACAAATGTCACGGCGGATTCTACATTAGCAGCGTATTTAGCTGAGAATACTCGGGCTGCATTTAGGATAACCGGCGCTATTGATAAGGACCATCAACAACTAGCTATACTAGAAGATGAAGTGAACCGAACAGTTGTTCTAATTGATAGACTATTGAAAGAGCTAACCGAAGATATTCAGCGTCAAACTAATTATGTGTCAACGGAACGGAGCAACCTAAATACATTGTCTACTGCTGTCAAAAGTGGGGAACTGATGGGTTCGAGCCTAACCAATCGGGCGTTAGCTGCCGCAACTTTAGATATTCCATATCGTCAAGCAAAGCCCCGTTCTCTGGTTGGACGCCGTCCTTTGGTTGTTATCCGCTTTGACCGCAAGAACGTCCCCTATGAACAAGCACTGTACAATGCTGTCAGCAGAACCCTGGAACGCCGGCCTAACACATCTTTCGAGTTAGTTGCTGTAGCCCCCAAGTCCGGCGGCGCTGCACGGGTTGCACTAAATTCAAACAAAGCACGCCGTAATGCTGAAAAAGTTATGCGTTCACTCCAAAGAATGGGTCTTCCTCCGCAAAAAATTGCAGTATCCGCTCAAACGAGCTCATCAGCCCAATCAAATGAAGTGCATGTTTATTTAAACTAATTAGCGACCACTGCTAAAAAAAATCTGGCCCTTAAAACACCATTTTTTTGTAATTTTTGCATAATGAAAAAAAACGGCCTCACAAAATCTAGTTTGTTTTTGCTTGTTGCCATAATAATTGGTTGGGGTACATCATGGCCATTTTTAAAAATAGGTCTTAGTGAAATACCCCCTTGGACATTTCGAGGCCTGATTGCGCCAACAGCAGCTCTATTTATATTGTTGGTGGGGTTTCTTTCTCGACAACAAATAAGGGTCCCAGCAGGACAATGGAAGCCCCTTATTATAGCGTCATTATTTAATGTAATGATCTGGCATATTTTTAGTGCTTGGGGTATCCGCCTATTAGCCTCTGGGCAGGCTTCAATCATTGCCTACACTATGCCACTTTGGGCCGTTCTATTTAGTATACTAATCAATAAGGATAAACCAACGGCACAACACGTGGTTGGACTTGCGGCAGGTCTCCTTGGACTTGGTACACTGACAATTGGGGATTTAGGGATTTACAAAATTGCTCCAATAGGTTCAACTTTAATGCTCATCGCGGCAGTTTCATGGGGCATGGGGACCGCGATTCAAAAACGAATAAAATGGCGGATGCCCGCTGCAACATTAGCTGGGTGGCAACTTCTTTTAGGTGGTTTACCAATAACCATTATTGCAATATTCTTAGAACATGATCTTTGGCCAGCGGTTATCAGCACTATATCTTTAGCCGCTATTCTCTCAACAATATTAATTCTCGTTTATCCAATTATTTTCTGTTGGATTGCATGGTTCCGAATTATCAGCGAAGTACCAGTTTCGATTTCAGCCGTATCAATAATGTTAGTTCCTGTTATTGGGGTCTACAGTGGGCACCTAATTCTTCAGGAGACCGTTGGTTCACGCGAAATAGGAGGGTTACTGTTGGTCTGTAGCGCCCTAGCTTTAGTATTATTACCTACATTTCAACTTAGGCGAAAATAAAAAAATATTACCGATAATGAAAGAATAACCACTCAACAAATCTGGATGTTGTCTATCAAACGGGTTTTACCAACCCAAGCTGCACCTAAAACATGAGCAGGTTTAGTTAAACACGCCATTTCCTTAAAATCTTGAGTATTACAAACTGCTAGGTAGTCGACCTTGGAGAAACCCGAATTAAGTAACCTTTTTTTTTCCTCTTTAATCAATATCGAGATTTGTTTTCCATTTAAGGCCCTTTGCGAAATTTGATTAAGGCCTCTATATAGCTCAGTAGCGCATATGCGTTCATCTGCACTCAAATAAATATTTCGAGAAGATAAAGCCAAACCATCGGATTCCCGAATAATCGGGCAACCAACAATTTCCACAGGTATATCCAGATCTGTTACCATTTTTCTAATAACGTAGAGTTGTTGCAAATCTTTTTCACCGAAGAAAGCCCGATCGGGAAGTGATTGTATAAGTAATTTGGCAACAACAGTTGCCACCCCTATAAAAAATCCTTGGCGAAAAACCCCCTCCATTACGTCGCCAATTCCTGGCACAGAAATTTCAGTGGCAAAGTCAACTGGGTACACCTCCGCCAAACTAGGAGCAAAAAGTAAATCAACCCCCAAAGCATCTAAAGCTTCAACATCGCTGGCTTCGTCTCTAGGATAAAAAGTTAAATCTTCATTTGGGCCAAATTGCTTGGGATTCACAAAAAGTGTAGTAATTGTTTTATCAGTAGTATTTATTGACTGTTTAACTAATGAAAAATGACCATTATGCAATGCTCCCATTGTAGGAACAAGGCCAATACTTAAGCCATTTTTACGCCAAGAAGAAACTTTACGTCTTAGCCCGGAAATAGTTCTCACAATTTCAATTTGGATTGACATATTACTTGTTATGATAACAATGCGCATCTGCAGGAAAAGTACGGGCTTTTACTTCTTTAGCGTATTCAGCAGCAGCACGACCTATCTCATCGCCAGTTTCAGAAAAACGTTTAACAAATTTTGGCGTGAACTCTGAAAACATGCCAATTGCATCTTCTGTAACAAGAATTTGACCGTCACATTGAGCAGATGCACCAATCCCTATAGTTACTGCCTTTATCTTATGAGTAATTTCGGCAGCCAAATCTTCGATAACGCCTTCTATCACAATAGAAAAGGCACCTGCATTGGATATGGCTAGAGCATCGTCTTTAATTCTTTCTGCTTCAACTTGATCACGACCATGCGCACGATAACCGCCAGCCACATTAAAGGATTGTGGTTTTAATCCAACGTGTCCCATCACAGGGACACCCCGTTCGACCAGAAAATTAACTGTCTCCGCCATTTCCCTCCCACCTTCAATTTTTACCGCACCGCAGCCTGTTTCAGCCATTACACGGACGCAGTTTCTATAAGCTTTCTCTGGGCTTTCCTGATAAGTACCAAAAGGCATATCAACAATTACACAGGCTTTCTTGGACCCTCTAACCACTGCAAGGCCATGATTTATCATCATATCAAGACTTACACCGAGTGTAGAATCCATTCCATATAAAACCATCCCCAATGAATCACCTACTAACAAAAAATCACAGTGTGGATCTAAAATTTTTGCCATTGGGGCAGTATACGCCGTCAGGCTTACAATAGGATCCCCACTTTTACGACCCGCGAGATCGGGGATGGATACCCGGTTTATTTTTTTAATATTACTCACATCTACGCTCATTGAAACAGTCTCCATAAGACCTTTTAAAGTATCTGGCATACCACATCAAATCGAGATTCGCCAGACATCCAACTAATTGTTATACTAAAAGCCAATATAATAAGTAAATTATTTTACATTGTTTTTGTTAACCCTTGAGGTCAGCAGGTAAAGTCAGGCAGTATATAAAATGGATAGAATTTTTACAAAACATGTTAATTCATCAATATCATTCTTAGGTTCTAAATGTGGCATGGCAGATAGCTTTAATCTATCGTTTCTTCGCAAATTTATATTTCTTAATATTAGCGTACTTCTATTATCTGGCTGCCAACCTGAGAACAAACTAGTCTTAAGTGACCAACCTAGTGTTGCTAGTAACATGGAAAGTAAAAACCAAGGTGCTAAAGCGTTGCCAGAGGCAGCAACTGAAAAACAAAAATCAGTTAAACGCTCCCCTATAAAAACATATAACGATACGTCTACAAAATCAGAAAAATATATGGTTGCAGCAGCAAATCCACTAGCGGCTAAAGCGGGAATAGCAATGTTGCAAATGGGTGGTAGTGCTGTGGACGCGGCGATAGCAACTCAGTTAGCCCTTAACGTGGTTGAACCCCAATCCTCTGGAATAGGTGGGGGCGCATTTCTTATGCATTATCAGTCGAGCTCCCGTTTAATTGAGGCTTACGATGGTAGGGAAAAAGCCCCCGCGGCAGCAACTAGTGATATGTTTCTAAAGCCAGATGGTTCACTCCCAAATTTCTACGATGTTGTTCCAGGAGGACTGTCCGTCGGTGTGCCGGGTGCCCTACGTATGTTTGAACTCGCTCATAAAAAACACGGAAAACTCCCTTGGAGTAAACTATTTGGGCCTGCAATTAGACTTGCTGAAGAAGGCTTTAATATCTCTCAACGACTGCATTACCTTATTAAGATTGACCGGTTTTTAAAAAAATTTAAGACATCAAGAGAGTTTTTTTATACAAGGGATGGTTATGCAAAACCGGTGGGAACACGATTAGTAAACAAACCACTAGCCAACACTTTCCGTAAAATTTCTAAGGGTGGTTCAGTTGCTTTTTATACTGGCCCCATCGCTGCAGCGATTATAAATACAATACAGGCTGTTAAAACGAATCCTGGCAGAATGAAATTAAATGATCTCACTGCCTACAGAGCAATAAAACGTAACCCTGTGTGTTCATTCTATCGAAAATGGTTAGTCTGTGGGATGCCTCCACCAACCTCTGGTGGAATTACAACCTTACAAATTTTAGGTCTACTCCAAGGTACCAATTTATCCAAATTAACTCCAGGGTCTTCTGCCGCTATTCACCTTATAACAGAAGCGAGCCGCTTAGCTTTTGCTGATCGAAGCAAATATCTTGCTGATGAAGATTTTGTCGAGGTCCCTAAAAGTAAGTTAATTGACCCTGGTTATCTAGCAAAACGCGCCAAACTTATTTCTGTGAAAAAATCAATGGGCAGAGCTAAGCCTGGTATAATTAAACGTAAAAGTGTAAAAAATTTAGGGTCTTATGAATCCTATGAAGGTGAGTCAACTTCCCATATTAGTATTGTGGATAGTGATGGAAATGCAGTCTCAATGACGTCAAGTATTGAGAACGCCTTTGGCTCTCGCTTAATGGTAGGTGGATTTTTACTTAACAATCAACTAACAGATTTCTCATTCTTACCCACCTCAGAAGGCAAGCCTGTAGCAAACAGAGTAGAACCAAACAAACGACCACGTTCATCTATGAGCCCGATGTTAGTTGTTGATAATAGTGCTAAATTAGTAATGGTAATTGGCTCACCAGGAGGTTCGCGTATTATTGGTTATGTTGCAAAAACAATCATTGCTACACTTGATTGGAAGAAGGGAATTCAAGCGGCTATTAACATGCCACATTTTGTCAATCGCAATGGAGTAACTGAACTTGAGAAAGGCACAGCCCTAGTGTCTAACAAAGCTTCGCTCGAAAAACTTGGTCATAAAATTATTTTTCGAAAACTAACGAGCGGTCTTCATGGCATTATAATTGGCCGAGATGGCACATTATCTGGCGGTGCCGACCCAAGGCGCGAAGGCGTCGCCATTGGCGACTAAAATAACCTCTAGTGTAGGTCTCTAATTTGTTTAGGTTGGTTAAGATGGCAACTTGACATATGATTAGTTTGTCTCGAATACAATAATTTTACCAAAAACATCTTGAGCGGCCAAAATATCGCGCATCCGCCTAATTATAAAACAGTTTCTATAGTAATATATAGAATTTGCTCATAATAATTATTCAAACATATTCAATTAAATAAAAAATTAAACCAAGCATCGTTGACTTCTAAGGTTCAAGAACGTATACACCTTGCCGTATATTTAGTTCTCGGCCATATTACTGGCTATTAAATGATTTTGTCGGAGAAGTTTCTTGAAACGCACTTTTCAACCAAGTAATCTTGTACGAAAACGAAGGCATGGCTTCCGGTCTCGTATGGCAACTTCTAATGGACGTCGGACACTTGCAAAGCGTCGTGCAAAAGGTCGTAAAAGCCTATCAGCCTAGCTCAACTAGATGGTCAAAGGTGACCCAACCCATTGGACACGTACAACTAGTACAATTAAAAAAACGGTCTGAGTTCCTTAGAGTAGCTTCAACGCGTTTAAGCCAGATAACTCCCGGATTAATTCTACAATGTCGTAGACACACTTTAAAAGAAACACAGGCGTACAAATCAGCAACTCTCCGTCTTGGCTTTACCGTTACCAAAAAGGTCGGCAACTCCGTAATCCGTAATAGAGTAAAACGGCGCTTAAGAGCCGCAGCTCAGGCTGTCTTACCTGCAAAAGCAGCCCACCACCTTGATTTAGTCATTATTGGCCGCCAGAATACATTCAAACGATCGTTCCCGGACCTCCTTGCCGATTTAGAAAAGGCCTTAAACAAACTCCAGGCTCATAGGGGTGATACATGAATATTGCCTCACGACTATTTCTATTAATACTCCAAATTCTCATAAAGGTTTATCAATGGCTAATTTCACCTGTAATGCCAGGAACCTGCCGGCATCTACCCACATGCTCAGAATATGCGATAGAATCACTTGCCTTATATGGACCGTATAAAGGGTTTTGGATGGCAACACACCGTATCTTACGCTGTCATCCCTGGGGAACTAGTGGTTGTGATCCGGTCCCACAAAAATCAATATCTAAAAACAACATAAATTAATATCAAAAGGCGGTTGCAGAAATGCAAACTGACCGATATACCTCGCGCAAAATACCTTTTAATAAAATAAATTAAGAGTAGAGACCTCGGACAAGCATGTCAGAAGCGGGGCATTAAGACAAATTCAGGAACACTAGAAAATGGAACAAAAAAACCTGCTTCTCGCTATTATACTATCAGCGATCATTATGGTTGGATTTCAGTGGTACAATGCTAGTCAAAGGCCTCCTCCAGTTGAAGAAATTTTAACACAGAAATCCAAAACAAATCTACCAGGCCTGCCCACATCGCCAAACCCTAGAACTAAATCAAATAAACTTGATACAGCGGGCATGTCCGTACCGATTCCAGGTTTTAATTCTGTTACTGCAGAAGCAAAAGCTATGAAAAATGCTTTGACAGCGACGCCACGACTAACAATCGAGTCAAAAAGAGTGACAGGGTCTATTTCTTTAGTAGGGGCTAGAATAGATGACCTAACATTGAAAAGTTATCGAGAAACAATTCAGCCTGAAAGTAAAAATATTTCTCTCCTCCTGCCATTTGGCACTACTAATCCTTACTACGCAGACTTTGGTTGGGTATCAGGTGACACACAAGTTCCTAACGAAAACACTATATGGGAATCTAACAATCAAACATTGACGGCAAAAAAGCCTGTGCGCTTAACGTGGCAAAATACTGATGGGGTAACGTTTATTCAAGAGATTTCCCTTGATGCAAATTTTATGTTTACTATTAACCAGCGCGTCGAAAATAATGGGACTAAATCAGCTACAGTTTACCCTTTTGGTCGCATATCAAGGACCGGCACACCCGAAATTACTGATTTTTACATACTGCACGAGGGTATGTTAGGTGTTTTTGATGATGTGCTAAAAGAAATCGACTACGATGAAATTCAAGAAGATAAATTGATCCAAAACAAGTCTAAAGGTGGCTGGATTGGGATTACCGATAAATATTGGCTAACTGCTCTAATTCCAGATCAAAACGCAAATATAGACACGCGTTTTTCCGATCAAATAAAAAAGGGCATCGATAATTATCAAGTTGATTTTCGCGGTGATGCCCAAATCATTACTCCGGGTGCAGCAGCACAAGCTAGTAGTAAATTCTTTGCTGGCGCTAAAGAGGCACAGTTAATTCTTGATTATCGTGATCAATTAAATATTGCACGTTTTGATTTGGCGATTGATTGGGGTTGGTTTGAATTTCTCACTAAACCAATTTTCTTTGCCCTGATGTATTTTAATGACTATTTGGGTAATATGGGACTGTCTATTTTGTTACTCACAGTCCTCATCAAGCTAGCCTTCTTTCCACTGGCTAATAAATCCTATCGAGCTATGAGTAAAATGAAATTACTCCAACCACAAATGGTAAAAATACGCGAACGTTTTAAAGATGATAAAGCAAAAATGAACCAAGAAGTCATGCAACTGTATAAACGGGAGAAAGCTAATCCCGCAGCTGGTTGTTTACCTATCTTACCACAAATCCCAGTATTTTTTGCACTTTATAAAGTAGTATTTGTAACCATCGAGTTGCGGCATGCGCCATTCTATGGCTGGATTAAAGATTTATCTGCTGCTGATCCCGTTACACCACTCAATCTTTTTGGACTCATAAATTGGACCCCACCTGAAATTATGGCAATTGGAATTTGGCCTATAATCATGGGTGTTACTATGTTCATCCAACAAAAACTAAATCCACCACCACCAGATCCGATGCAGGCAAAGATCTTTATGTTTCTGCCAATCATGTTTACATTCATGCTAGCGCGGTTTCCATCTGGATTAGTCATCTATTGGGCCTGGAACAATGCACTCTCCGTCCTACAACAATATGTTATAATGCGCCAGGCTGGCGCAACTATTGGTAATCAGAAAACAAGCTGAATATTCAAGTTTAAACTGATTAGGTTAGAGTTATGAATAAAAATATGGAAGAACCAAGCCCACAAGATGGCCTGGAAACAGGACGGTTATTGTTCACGCAGCACTGCGATTTTTTAATTAGTGTGGCTTCCTTTGACCAACTTCCTAATAGCCAATTACCAGAGGTTGCCTTTGCAGGACGATCCAACGTGGGAAAATCTAGCTTATTAAATGCGCTTACTGGCCACAACAATCTTGCTCGTACATCCAATACACCAGGACGGACCCAGCAAATAAATTTTTTTGGCCTTGGTGAAAGAATTTTGCTTGTTGATCTACCAGGCTATGGGTATGCCCGGGCCCAAAAATCAGTGGTTGAAAACTGGACCAAACTTATAAAAGATTATATTAAAGGCCGCGTGCAGTTACGACGTGTTTGTTTATTAATAGATTCACGACATGGATTAAAAACCACCGACCACGAAACAATGGATTTAATGGATGCCGCCGCTGTTGGGTATCAAATTGTTTTCACAAAGTGTGATAAAGTAAAAGCATTAGAAATGGAAAACTTACTTGTAAAAACCCATAATGAGATAGCAAAACATGTCGCGGCACATCCTAATATTATAGTAACGAGCTCATTTAAGTCACAAGGTATGGAGACACTAAGGGCGGAGCTCGCCTCACTAGCAAAAACAAAAGAAACTAATCAAATAACTTAAATTATTGGTTATTTTTAGATTCATAAGCTAAAATTAGTCCAACAGGGCGTAAATATTAAATTAAGTAAAGAGAAATGGCAAAAAAAGACGATAATTTAAAGAGTAAATCACACGCTCAAGCAGCAATACTTGGTGAGGCATTGCCTTATATGCGGCGCCATGCTGGCGAGACGTTTGTTATTAAATATGGCGGGCATGCTATGGGCGACCCTGATTTGGCCGAACTTTTCGCTAACGATGTTGTTCTATTAAATCATGTTGGTATTAATCCAATTGTTGTTCATGGTGGGGGACCACAAATAGCCGAAATGTTGGATAGGTTAAAGATCCAGTCCTCCTTCGTTGATGGACTAAGAGTTACAAATGCTGCAACCGTGGAAGTAGTTGAAATGGTTTTAGCAGGTAAAATTAATAAACAAATAGCCGCTGCTATTAATCATGCTGGTGGCTTAGCTGTTGGTCTTTCAGGCAAAGATGGCAATCTAATTCATGCTACAAAAGTCAGGCGAACCAAACGAGATCCCGATTCCAATATTGAGAAAATTCTTGATCTTGGATTTGTTGGAGAACCTAAAAGCATTACAACGCACTTGCTCGAAGTTTTTAAAGAAACCGATATAATTCCTGTTATAGCACCGATCGGTTCTGGTGATAATGGGGAGACCTACAACATCAATGCCGATACCGCTGCTGGGTCAATTGCTTCTGCGATGTCAGCCAGTCGACTTCTATTGCTGACCGATGTGGCCGGTGTTCTTGATGAAAAAGGTGCGTTAATTCAAAAAATGGATGCTGCGAAAGCCATAGAGTTAATTGATAATGGAACAATAAAAGACGGAATGATTCCTAAAGTCGAGACATGCCTGAATGCCATAGGAGAAGGTGTCGATGCCGCAGTTATTATAGATGGCAGGGTACCTCACGCGTTACTATTAGAACTCTTCACTGAACATGGCGCGGGAACACTCATCGAAGCGAGTTGAATTACTAATTGTTAATCAGAACTAGGCCATGTTTATGAATAAATTATCATCAGAATTTCTTGATATAGAAACTTGGGTCTTTGATCTTGATAATACCCTATATCACTCATCCATTAATTTATTTGATCAAATAGATAAACGCATGTGCGATTACGTCTCAAAATTCTTAAATATACCTGCCTCAGATGCCTATAAAGTTCAAAAAAGCTTTTTCAGAGAATACGGCACAACACTTCGCGGCATGATGGAATGTCATAGCATGGATCCTGGACCCTATCTCGAGTATGTACATGATATAGACTTCTCAAATGTTAAGGTCGATAGGGTGATGGCAAACGCCTTAGACACACTACCAGGCCGTAAAATTATATTCACCAATGCAACAAAAATTTATGCTAAACACATCATAAAACACTTAAGGTTAGAGCCTCATATAGAGAATATTTTTGATATTATTGATGCTGGTTATATGCCCAAACCCGCTCCTGAACTTTATTCCCATTTTATTGATAAATACAATATTAATCCCAAAAAGGCGATTATGGTAGAAGATATGGCGCGCAACTTAATACCTGCCGCCAACTTAGGTATGAAAACTGTTTGGGTAAAAACAGGTCAACCTTGGGCCCATAATGGAATTGACTTAATTAAACCAGATTATACAACAGATAATCTTTCCCAATGGCTTTCTATGATTACAGGTAATTGATGCCAAAAGTTAATACCCCATTGACATAACTGCCCTTTGACCTCACATTCTGGGCCTTATTGGAAAACATAAAAAGGCGATAAAATCAGTGAACAATCAAGAATTACAAAATACTATTAATGCTGCTTGGGAAGCCCGCGACGGCATCAATGCAGAAACCACGGGTGAAATACGTATAGCTGTTGAGACAGCACTTAGGCTTTTAGATAATGGCGAAGAGCGCGTCGCCGAACCAAAAGAAGGTGAAAAATCTGTTTGGCAAGTTAATCAGTGGCTGAAAAAAGCAGTATTGTTATCCTTTCGTTTAAACGACATGGAAATTATTAATAATAGTGCTGGGGATGGTAATTGGTGGGATAAGGTACCCTCTAAATTTTCCGGCTGGACCAAAAAAGAATTTTCTAATGCGGGATTCCGAGCAGTGCCGAATTGCGTTGTCAGACATTCCGCCTTTATTGCACCAGGTGCCGTATTAATGCCATCGTTTGTAAACCTAGGCGCATATGTTGGTAACGGCTCAATGATTGATACCTGGGCCACCGTTGGTTCATGTGCGCAAATTGGGAAAAACTGTCATATTTCAGGAGGTGTTGGGATTGGGGGTGTTTTAGAGCCCTTACAGGCTGATCCAGTTATTATCGAAGACAACTGTTTTATTGGAGCTCGATCTGAGGTCGCAGAGGGTGTTATAGTTCAAACAGGCGCTGTCCTCTCGATGGGAGTGTTCATTGGAGCATCAACCAAAATCATTGACAGAGTAACGGGTAAGATTTTTCAGGGACATGTTCCTGCCTATTCAGTAGTTGTACCGGGATCACTACCAGGAAAAAATTTACCGGATGGCAAACCCGGGCCTAGTCTTTATTGCGCCGTGATTGTAAAAACGGTAGATGAACAGACACGCTCCAAAACATCTATAAACGATTTGCTAAGAGATTAAATAATTTCTGTGGCCGATGGCATAAACGCGTTAGATCTCTCCCGCTCTCTCATCAAATGTTCCAGCGTAACGCCGGAAGATGGTGGCACACAGAAAATACTAGTAAACGTATTAGAAGATCTTGGGTTTACCTGCCAGACGAAAATTTTTTCTGATGAAAACACCCCGGATGTTACAAACCTTTATGCGCGGCTTGGAATCTCTGCACCAAACTTCTGTTTTGCAGGACATACAGATGTAGTTCCTGTTGGCGACGAAGAAAGTTGGACTAAAGATCCTTTTGGCGCGTCAATAGTTGACGGACTATTATATGGTCGAGGCGCATCAGATATGAAAACCGCCATAGCATGCTTTATTGAAGCCACTTCGCGCTTTATTGAAACGCGTGGACCTGACTTTGGCGGATCAATATCATTCCTAATAACAGGCGATGAAGAAGGCCCAGCAATCAATGGTACACGTAAATTACTTGAATGGGTGGCATCTGAAGGCGAGGTCATTGATGCCTGCATAGTGGGAGAACCAACAAACCCAACAAACCTTGGCGAGATGATTAAAATCGGTCGGCGGGGAAGCTTAAATGCTCACCTGACAGTCTTTGGTATCCAAGGGCACACGGCTTACCCGCATTTAGCAAAAAATCCAATTCATACACTGATTGATATGCTAAGTGCTCTTATTAATCTTCATTTAGATGATGGCTCTGAACATTTTCAGGCGTCAACCCTACAAGTATCAACCATTGATGTTGGTAACTCAGCAACAAATGTTATACCAGCAAAGGCAAAAACTGTCTTCAATATTAGATATAATGATCTCCATAATTCAACGACACTTGATAAAATATTGCGAGATGCCCTTGATGCAATAAACAAAAATTATAAGTTAGATATTTATGTTTCTGGGGAGAGCTTTTTAACGCCTCCAGGGGAACTAAGTAGTATTATTTCACAGGCGATAAGGTCAGTGACTGGTAAAACACCTGAGCTTAGTACAACTGGTGGAACGTCTGATGCCAGGTTTATAAAAGATTATTGCCCAGTTGCAGAGTTTGGCTTGATTGGTCAGACCATGCATAAATCGGATGAGTGTGTGGCTATTAAAGATTTAGAATCACTAACCGAAATTTATGTAGCGGTACTTGAACAGTTTTTTTAAAAAGAAAACCTGATTTATGGTATCAATTAGAGCCCCTATAGGTGAGATAGCAAGCGCACTATATGGTTCACTCCGGCTAGCCTTCGGTGATAAAAATGGCACAAGTTATTTTAACTCCTCACACCTCGGGTTTTGGCGGTCCTTTACAGCCGCAATAATAGTTGCACCAATTTTTATACTTCTTCTTAGCGTTCGCTATATAGTCAGCGATAGCGATATTAATTTTTTTCGCTTTGTATCAATTTACGCAACTTCCTACGTCATAGGCTGGACAGTATTTCCCATAGTTATTAGCTATATAACTGGTATGCTAGGCAATGGGGAGAAATTCGTCGGCTATATCGTTATTTATAACTGGGCTTCAGTACTACAAAACCTTATCTATTTACCGTTCGCCATATTAGTCGAGGCCCACCTTATTTACGGTACTGCAGCTACTATAATAGGTATTTTTCTTCTAGGTCTCGTATTTCTATACACATCCTTTATCACCAAGACAACACTCGAGGTGTCAAATGGTATTGCCGCCGCGATTGTTATTCTTGACTTAATCCTTAGTATTATTATTAGTGCAGTTACACAAAGAATACTTCATGTTATCTGAGGGATATGCTATGGACAATAAAGAGACAGGTGGTTGGTTTGTCACATATCGTGGTATTATACTTCCGCGTCATTGTGATCACTACGGACATTTAAACGTTCGCTATTACGCCCACTTCTTCGACGATGGTGGTTTCCAAATGTGGCATCATATAGGCATTAAACAAAGCGATCTTACCCAAAATGGGATGGGGGTAGTCGTAGCAAATATTTCGATCAACTTTATCCACGAAATTACAGCCGGTCAGTTAATGGAAATCAAAGGCGCCTGGTCGAAGATGGGTAACAAAAGCATGGCCCATGAACAAAGAATGTTCAATGCTGACACTGGCATCCTTTGCGCAACTCAAACCACATCAGAAGTTTATTTTGATATGAAAAAACGGCAATCTACAAATATGCCTGAGAATTTAAGGGAGATAGTTAAAGCCCACGTCATCAATCTTAACTAATTGGCTACTGTTAGAACAGCGCTTAGTAAATAAGATTAATAAATTCTATTCGTTAATTAATGACGGTAAATTTACCAACGTATTGACCCCAAACAAAATGCAAAGGTAGCTTGAATAGAATACCAATTATCATGTATACGACGAGCATTTTTGTTACATCAGAAATTCTCAAATTCCCAAGTGCCACTGCTACAACTACCGGTGGCGCTTGATAGAAAAATGGGAAAACGCCCCAAGCGGTTATAGCCGTCATAATTACACTCATTTGTGACCAACCCGTTGCCTCTGCCAGTACAGAAGCCATAGCCACCATTATAGGCGGCTGGGCTGGCATTGTCGTAAATAGTCCAACAATCATACCCGCAATTGAAATAGATGCATAATTATAAAAATCAGCGCCTTTTTTTAGATCGAGTACACTTAAAATATTTTCTCCTATTAAAGTTCCCAACCCTACGTAATTAGCCACCGCACCCAGGCCAATCACTCCTGCCAAAAATAATACTGGACTGTAGTTAATCTCGCCGCCGAGAACACTAGGAGAAAGCATCCCAACACGCGGAAGCAAACAAACGATGGCGGCCCCAAGAGAAATCCAAGCTGGTGAAATACCATGAAAACTATCTGTTAGCCAAAGAACTAATGCTATTAAAAGAATTGTTAGTAGGCGTCTCTCGGCCCCATTCCAAGGCTTACTTATCTGTTTTCGACCTTTAAAATTTGGGACATCACGAAATAATACTGCAATAACCGCTGGATATACCAATAAAGGAAAAAATCCCATAACTGGAAAATTTAATAAAAAATACTCAGTAAAAGTCAATTGAATATTAAGGATGCTATCGGCAGCACCATAGAGCGCCATATTGGGCACATTAGCAGGTAAAATATTAAATGCTGGGACCATTGTACCCATTGAAGCCGCCAATATTAAACCGGTCCGGCCCTTTCCCGAACTTACCGAACCAGCGCCAAAACCTAACTCCTTCGCGAGGGCTACCATTATTGGCACCAGCACGGCAACCCGACCAGATGCTGAAGGAAGAATAAAGGCAAGAGCCATACCTACCCAAAAAACTCCATAAATAATTGCAGTATAGGCATGGGGGAAATGCACGAGAAAAGCGCTGGCAAGGCGGGTATCAAGGCCCGTTTTCTTCACCCCCAGACCAAAAATCATACCCCCAAAAACCAACCAAGTTGCTCCAGAATGAAATCCCGAAAACACAACATTTGCAGGCGCAATTGCCAACACAACCGCCATAAATAAGAAAATTAGTGACCCAAAAGACGGGGGTACAATAGCAGTGGACCAGAGCCCGATAGCCAGAACAATTACTGCTGCGCCCCTCATTACTTGAGGATCAATTCCCACTGGTGGTGAGAAAAAAAACATACCTATACTCATTATAAATATGAGTATAAAAAAGCATTTAGACGAACTTAAAATCAATACATACCTTTTAGCTTAGTAAAAAATCTTTTAAATTATCAATCATGATAAATGCTAAAGTAATATTTAGCTATCAACGAGTTAATAAACAACCTTAACAAAATATAACCCCTCCGGTGGAGCTGTTGGTCCCCCTTGGCGTCGATCTATTGCATTTAAAGCCACTTTAAAGTCATCGACTGACCAACGACCTTCGCCTACTAACTTTAATGAGCCTGCAAAATTACGGACTTGGTGATAAAGAAAGGACTTTGCACACACATGTATTTGGATTTCAATGCCACCAGGATAAGGCACCTGATCCACACGTATAGCATCCAATGTTTTTATTGGACCATCTGCCTGGCATTCAGCTGCTCGAAAGGTTGAAAAATCATGTTTACCTAAAAGGGATTGAGAAGCTATATGCATAACATTAGCGTCTAGTTTCATAGGTACCCACCAGACACGCCCACTATCGAATGTAATTGGTGCACGTCGGCTAATAATACGATATAGATAAAACCGTTTTTTTTGCCGAAAACCTTGAATGAAAATCTTGACCCACAGCTTCGGCAGCTAATACTGAAATAGTACCTTTTTTTTAAATAATGATTAAGTGCGTCGCGAACGGTATTATTATTAGTAACTTTTTTAATGTCAAAATGAGCCACCTGAGCCATTGCATGGACACCGGCATCTGTCCTCCCAGAACCAAAAACTGTCACAGATTCGCCACAAAATCGCTCGATAGACCGCTCCATAGCCTCTTGTATACCAAGGCCATTTTTTTGCCGCTGCCAGCCAACAAATCCTGAGCCATTATATTCAAGCGTCAGTTTATAGCGCTGCATCAATTTACAGTAGATCCAATTGGTAGGTCAAAACCACGTACAAACTCTAAACCAGTCATAGGATTTTTTCCTGCTCGCTGTACTTTCTCTAGCTTAAGCCCACCGACACCGCAATAAATCGTCGGCTTATCATCCATAACCGTGCCGGGCTTTCCTTCAACATATTCAATCTGAGCCGATAATATTTTAATTCTTTCCCCTTTAAACTCAAACCAACTACCCGGCCAAGGCGTAAAGGCTCTTACCAATCTTTCAATATCTTTAGCAGACTTTCGCCAATCAATGTGACCCTCTGATCGTTCTAATTTCTTAGCATATGTTACACCATAATCAAGTTGTTCAATCGGCTTAACAGCACCCTTCACGAGAGCATCCAAAGCCCTAATAATAAGTACTGACCCAGTCTCAGAAAGGTTATCGTGCAGGCTCTCCCCTGTTGTTTCTTTCGTTATTTCAACCCTATCTAGCATTAAAATTGCGCCTGTATCGAGACCTTCATCCATTTGCATTATAGTAACGCCAGTCTCTTCGTCACCCGCTAATATAGCACGCTGGATGGGCGCCGCGCCGCGCCACCTCGGCAACAAAGACGCGTGAATATTAATACAGCCTAGCTTTGGTGCCATTAAAATTAACTTAGGTAAGATTAAGCCATAAGCGACAACCACAGCACAATCAAGATTTAAGCTCGCAAAAGCCAATTGTTGCTCTTGAGAACTAAAATCCTTAGGTACGCGAACATCAACACCTAATTCTTCAGCTTTAATATGGACAGGCGTCTTTTTTTCCTTTTGACCACGGCCACCCGCACGAGGGGGTTGTGTGTAAACGCAACTAATTTCATGACCGACCAGAACTAAGGCCTCAAGAATTGGTACTGAAAATTCTGGTGTGCCCATAAATGCTATACGCAATTTAGTTTTGCTGTCAAATACCATGTAGGATCAACTTACAATGCCGCTTTATATTTTTTGAGTTTACGGATAATTAAATCCCGCCGAAGCTTTGATATGTGATCGACAAACAACCGCCCATCAAGGTGATCTATTTCATGCTGGATACAGGTTGCTAATATTCCACTTGTTTTTAAATTTTGAACCACACCATCATGATCAACGTAACTAAGATGAATTTCACCGGGGCGCTGTACCTGCGCATATTGCTCTGGCAACGACAGGCACCCCTCTTCATAATCTACAAGCTGGTCGGAGTGCCATATTATCTTAGGATTAATCATTTTATAGAAGGAATTATCGCCCTTAGTGCTAGATATATCAACAACAATAATACGCTCAGTCACCCCAACTTGAGGCGCTGCTAAGCCAATACCTGGAGCGTCATACATTGTTTCCAACATATCATCCATTAACCTCCTATGCTCATCCGTTACTTTGTTAACATCTTCACATTTCACATTTAAACGAGAATCCGGCGCTACGATTATAGGTAAAAGTGCCATAATTTAGTTATATTTCCTTACGGTTTCAGGTTGAAATACAATAAGCTAACCGCTTCGTCAGAATAACACGGAACTATTTAGCCAACTTGATTGCAATTTAGGCGCTCGATAGACTAGATTCAATTAGTAAATATAAATTTTTGAGTTGGCTCTACAGTATATGGATATAAATTTAATCTTAATTATTTTGGTAATTATTTTTATCATAATTATGGTTCTTTTATTAATACGCGGAGATAGGGATCGTTCTAGGTTAAATCGACAATTAATTGAATTTTCTGAAATGTCGCAGCGTCTAGCCCAAGAACAGACACAAAACTCAATTGCTGCCCAAGCTGAACTCAAAGGTCGAATGGAACAAGGCCAAACTAGTGTTAACGAGCGCTTCGAAGCATTAACCAAGAGGCTTGGCGATGGCCTAATTCAACAAACGGAAAAGACAGGTGTTACATTAAAACAACTTCATGAACGTTTAGCAGTAATTGATTCAGCGCAGAAAAATATTACAGGGCTATCAGAACAGATGGTTGGCCTACAGGATATTTTATCAAACAAACAAGCCCGAGGTGCTTTTGGAGAAATTCAACTAAAGGATCTCGTAACTTCAATCCTACCGCCCTCGGCTTATGCATTTCAGGTAACAATGTCCAATAATAAACGAGCAGATTGCGTTTTGGATTTGCCAAATCCACCCGGACCGATTGTTATTGACTCAAAATTCCCACTTGAATCCTATCATTTACTTCGTAACGCCGATGGAGATGCAAATCAAAAAACTGCTTTGCGCGCTCTAGGCGCCGCAATTCTTAAGCACATCCAAGATATAAAAGAAAAATATATTATCCCCGGCGAAACAGCTGAATCAGCACTAATGTTTTTACCATCCGAAGCAATTTATGCTGAGCTTCACGCTAGTCTGCCAGAAATAGTGGAAATATCGTACCGTTCAAAAGTATGGATAGTGTCGCCAACAACGTTAATGGCAACCCTAAATACGGTTAGAGCTGTACTTAAGGACGTACATATGCGTGAGCAAGCCGGCGTAATACAAAATGAGGTCCAAACTATGCTAGAAGATGTAAAACGTTTAGACGATCGGGTTGGAAAATTTCAAATCCATATGCGTCAGGCAGATGCAGATCTAAGTCAAATTGGAACTTCAACTGAGAAAATAACTAAACGCGGTGAACGTATAACCGAGATTGAACTGGGTGAAGAGGTCAGTTCTGAAGATGTCACAGCTACTTCTACCCCGCGAACGTTGGAAGATAGTTAATTAAAGAATTACGATTTTGTTAGTTTTACGCATGAACAAAGACTGATTAAGGATTAGGATTTAATTTTACTCTTATTTCTTCAAGGTCCTCTTCAGTTTTTACTGTAAACGGTGCACTATCAACAAGACATACGTCCATACGGATACCCGCCTCCAAAGCACGCAAACTTTCAATATTTTCTTCAAGTTCGCGATCGGTTGGAGGAGAATTAACAAATTGGTCCAATGCCCCTCGCTTATAAGCATAAATTGGCACGTGACGAAAAAGCGGTCGGTCACCTAACAACTTCGGATCCCGAGAAAAATCAACAACTGTTCCAACTTTTGCGTTTTTTAGTACATATACAATTCGACCTTCATTCCAATCTACAGCGGTCTTTACTATACTAATGTCACTCAGTTCAGATTCCTCTATGGGACAAACCATTGTTGCCATACCCACTTCACGGTCTACTAAAGCATACATGAGTGCGCGTATATATTTTGGCTCCAGTGTAGGCATATCCTCATGAATATTTATAATTAAATCATGAGTATAAAAACGATCAAACTTGTTAACCGTTGCTTGGATACGCTCGGCACCTGACTCAGTTTTATAATTATGGTTTTTGAGCAGGTCTTCTGGATTTGTTTTAACCGTATAAGCCCCAGCATCTCCTAGAGCTTCTGCCACACTATCATCAATGCAATCAACTATTATACTGCCAATACCAGCTTGTTTAACGCGTTTATAGGACTGCACAACCATTGATTGCCCATGTACATCAGCAAGTTGCTTCTTAGGCTCACCAAGCTCATTCAACTGAGATGGAATAACAATGAGTGGATTAAGTATCATACTATTTAGTTCACTAAATAATCAGTTCTTTAGTTTTGCCGCAAGACGCAAACGAAGTGCATTTAACTTAATAAATCCTTCTGCATCTTGCTGATTATATACTGTATCCTCCTCAAATGTAACTACATCTGCATCGTAAAGACTGTTAGGAGATTTACGGCCAAGTATGATAACATTTCCTTTATACAATTTAATACGGACGGTACCAGTAACGTATTTCTGGCTCTGATCAATTGCACTTTGTAACATTTCACGTTCCGGCGAAAACCAAAAACCATTATACAGCAGTTCAGCATATCGCGGCATCAATTCATCTTTAAGATGGAGCGCTCCCTTATCAAGGGTAATACTTTCAACGGCTCGGCGGGCGGGAAGTAATATTGTCCCGCCGGGCGTCTCATACACGCCCCGCGATTTCATACCAACAAAACGATTTTCAACTATATCAATACGACCAATGCCATTGGCACCCCCCAATTCATTCAAACGCGCCAGTAAACTTGCTGGACTAAGTTTTATATGATCTATCGCTACAGGATCACCTCCCTCAAAATCGATCTCAATTATGGTAGGTACGTCAGGCGCATCCTCTGGTGATATAGAGCGAGTGAACATCGACTCTTTTGGTTCTTGCCACGGGTCTTCAAGCACTTTGCCTTCATAGGATATATGTAGAAGATTTGCGTCCGTTGAATAAGGAGCTTCACCTTCTTTATCTTTGGAAACTTGAATTTGATGTTTTCGGGCATATTCAATTAATTTATTACGAGAATTTAACTCCCATTCTCGCCATGGCGCTATAACAGTTATATCTGGGTTAAGTCCATAATAACCAAGTTCAAATCTAATTTGGTCATTTCCCTTTCCGGTGGCTCCATGGGACACCGCATCTGCACCAACTTCTTTAGCAATTTCTATTTGTCGTTTTGCTATAAGAGGGCGCGCAATTGAAGTGCCTAGAAGGTAAGTCCCTTCATATATTGCATTTGATCTAAACATCGGAAACACGTAATCCCGAACAAATTCTTCGCGCAAATCTTCAATATAAATATCATTTATACCCATCGCTTCGGCCTTAGCTCTAGCAGGTTCAATCTCCTCGCCTTGGCCAAGATCAGCAGTAAACGTCACAACCTCACATTGGTATTCATCTTGTAGCCACCGTAAAATAACGGAAGTATCTAACCCTCCCGAGTAGGCTAGTACCACTTTTTTGACACCACTATTTTTTATGCGTGTAGACAAAAATATATTCCTTCATTTTATAAAAATAATAATTAGTCGATCAGTATAGGTAAATGTTACGTCACTTCAAGAATAAGCCATCATCCATATTAACATTTATTTAGTAAAATAATATTCAATATGCTTTGCTACATTCCTCAGTATGGCGGATCGTAAAAAAATATTTAGCTTATTCTATAAGTAAACACGAGAAAAATTATGTGCCCAATCATTGCGAGCCGTTAGCCTCTATTAACTTTTGATAACCTATCGACAAGGCAGAAATACCAAGGGCTGTTACAGCATAAGTGATCAAGTAAAGCGCAAAATTTGTTAGTAAGCTTTGCGTGAGCACGCCTACTGTACCTAAAGACAAAGAAGCATAGGCAATTAGACCTTTTGCCAGAACATCCAAAATCCCGGATGTTATTGCTGTTAGAATTAAGATTGCTGCTAGTTGTCTACCGTTACCTCTAGTTAAAACTAAAACTTCTTTCATAGTCATTTTTTGTTCCAAAGCCGCGGCAGGTAGCCACATTGAAAACCTAGCATAACAGACACAAACCAAAAAAATCACAAGGACTCCAACAATCGGAGCAAATATAACTGAAGCTAATGTCAACAGAACACCAATTCCACCAATCGGTATTATAAATAAAAATATTTTTATATTTGACCAAAGAAAAATTGAATGCCGGATTTTCCACCGGTAACAGTCAATAATTTTAACGTCTTCATTGGGCACCAAAAAAAAACGGTGCCAGGCAACACTATAAAAAAGAAGGGCGCCTGCCATAAGAAAGAATAAACACACATCTGCCAAAGAACGCCAGAGCGAAATACCATATGTGTAACCAAAGGTCTCATTTGAGACCGATGACTGTTCAGTAAAGAGATTAAATCCATATGTGTGTTGAAAAGTGGTAGGAAGAAGGCTCGTTACTAAAGTTGATAAAATGGCCAAAACAATAATAGCGGGTAGAGCAATGAGATAAAATTGAAGCCGGTAGTGCCAACAAAATATAAAAGCTTGCCCTATTGTTGATATTACCGCTAGCTTCACCCCACTCCTAAGCATATTATGTGACAGGGTGCTCTGGTTTATTACCAGCGTATTTATCAGAATATCTTCGGGATTGTTCACTAGCAGATTTTAGTTGACCACAAGCAGCCATAATATCCCGTCCACGAGGCATTCTGATTGGGGCACTTAAACCACGCTCATTAAGGATTTCCGAAAATCGTTTGATTTTATGATGGGAGGAGCATTCATATTCTACACCTGGCCACTTATTAAAGGGAATTAAATTAATTTTAGCTGGGATATCTATTAGGAGACGCGCTAGTTCCTTAGCATCCGCGGCAGAATCATTAATGCCATCCAGCATAACATATTCAAAGGTAATACGCCGCGCGTTACTGGAACCAGGGTATTTCCGACAAGCATTAAGTAATTCTTGAATAGGATATTTTTTATTAATCGGCACTAAAATATCACGCAAATCATCACGCACAGCGTGTAAAGAAACTGCCAAACCAACCCCTAGTTCCTCGCCACAGCGCTCAATCAAAGGCACAACACCTGAAGTTGATAATGTAATACGCCGCCTGGAAATCGAAATTCCCTCCTCATCCATAATAATTTTTAGAGCCTTAGAAACCTCTTCAAAATTATAGAGTGGCTCGCCCATCCCCATCATAACCACGTTAGTAAGCTTACGATCATGGCCATCAGAAGGCCACTCATCATAAGAATCACGTGCAACCATCATCTGACCAACAATTTCAGCTGCGGTTAGGTTACGAACCAACTTTTGGGTGCCCGTATGACAAAATGAACACGTTAAAGTACACCCAACTTGAGACGAAACACAAAGCGCCCCGCGATCATCTTCTGGTATAAACACTGTTTCAACTTCATTCCCATCTTGTGTTTTAAGAAGCCACTTGTGGGTAGTATCTTCAGATAATTGTTGGGTAACAATTTCTGGCTTAACCAGTACGTAGTTGTCTTGTAGTTTAGTGCGCAAAGACTTACCAAGCGAGGTCATCTTGGAAAAATCAGTTTCACCCTGGTGATAAATCCAATGCCAAAGTTGTTTGGTGCGGAACGCCTTTTCATCCATTTTAATCAGCTCGGCCTCTAACTCTTGCCGAGAAAAACCAATTAAATTATTTTTATTTTCTTGTAGCATCTATTTAAAACCACATTCCTTGCTAATAGCCTTATACGCCGAAGTAAATCCTATTAAAGAATAGATATCCTCGATCTTTGTCCCGCGAGTCGAAAAACCTATCACCATCATTGACCTACCACGGATCATCATCTTAAGAATTTTAGGTTCAATCTTATCCTCAGCCCACGCACTCCCCCTGTCTGTATAAAGCTTAGTAAGCTGTCCATCTATACCAAGCGTTGCCTGGCTATCTTTCCGAAAAATATAACCAGCCCGCATCTCAAAAACATCTCGTTTTTTTTCTCCTGGACGATGAGTTACAAGAATATATGTATTACCACGAGAAGTATAATTTCCCTTTTCTTTTTTTGGCACACTTGCGGTATAACAAATCTTGTTTTCACCCTTACCATCATAGAAGGCACTCCAATCCCCAAAATTATTGATCAATGTTTGTGCCTTGCTTCCGTTAGAAATTAGTAAAATTCCAATATTTAGAACTAAACTAAAAAATAATATTGTTAGTAACTTAACCATTATATTTAAGATCCATAATGCTCATCATTAGGTGGTGTATCTAAATAATTATCCATCTGCTTCCTTAAA
>CAJQSN010000009.1 GCA_905614355.1 uncultured Rhodospirillales bacterium
GTTATTAACGCTAATGCTACTTTCAGTAGTGTGATAACCGCCTCAACGGGAGATAATTCTGGTGAGATAAAGTTGACTGCTGTTGCAGCCGGATCTGACTTTACCTCATCAGCATCAACGATAAACCGGGAAGGTGGCACTAACGATAACTCAGCTGTTATTTCTACCACAGTTGCTAATCTTAAAGGAGCCGATGAAATAGCGGCCGAGGCGGCTGACGATGCTGCAACTCAAGCGGCTATTGCGACAACAGAGGCCTCAAAAGCCCAGGGTGCGGCAGACGAGGCATCGATTTCAATTTTAGCAAATGCGCTTAATGTGGCTATTGGTAATGCGGCATTTATAGCAAAATCCAAAGCGGCAGATTCTGATAACAATGTAACTAATGATGCTGAAGATGCATCGACTGAAGCGGAAATCCAAACAGCGGTTGCAACGGCTGCGGCAGATTTAGCTGTGGCACAACTACAGGCGGCTACACCTGATACGAGTATTATTGATGCTCAGGCCGCAGTAGCTAAAATAGCTGCCGGGCTGGCCAGTGCAGCATCAATAGATGCAGCTTCTGCGGCGACGATAGCACAAAATAGTCTAATTTCTGCAGCCAATGATTTATCTTTAAGTCTAGGTACGCAAACAGCAACTGCAGCTGCGACAGCTCTGACATCTTATGCGACGACTTTGACCGGAAATAGCAAGATTAATTCTGTAGCTAAAAATTTGGTGGCAACTGCACTGGATAATTTAAGTGCAGCCCAAGCCTCAATAGCTCTCGCTGTAAATGGTGCTGATTCTGCGGCTCAATCTTCAGAAAATGCTCAGGCTCAAGCAAACCTTGCTTCTGCAACGGGTGGGCAATTGGAATCTCTTATTGCGGCCGCGAGGGCAACAGCGATAGCATCTTCTGATGAAGCTACTGAGGCTTCTGCGCTCGCTACTGAAGCAGCGTTTAGTCAGGCGACTGCTTCTGCCAGTGATGCATTAGGCTTTGCTCTAGCGGCAATGATTGAAACCGAGGCTGCTCTTGACGCGGCGAAGACATATGAGGCCACCCAAAATAGTAATGCCGCTGATGAGGTGAATGCAGCTCACCTAACAGCGGTAAGCGCTGTCATAAATATAACAAGTATTATTGCTGATGCGTCATCTACTGCGGGCGGCGATGTTGCATCCCAGATTAATACGGTAATTACGTCTATTGATACCGCGATAGCCTCATCGTTTCAGCAATTTGATATGGAGATTGCCGGCGCAAAAGAGGCGGGTGATATATACAACCTCAATGTTGCAAACGCTCAAGTAGATAAAGCGACATTGACTGGATCTGTTGAGGCAGGAGATATTTTTTCAATTTCCGTGGATGGGAATGTTGTTTCATATACCGTTGTTGGGACAGAATCGGATATGAATGCAGTTCGAAATGGATTAGTCGATGCCTTAAATGCAAACGGAACTGTAAGTAATATCATTCAGGCTATAGCCGGTAATGCCGGAGAAATTATTCTTACGGCACAGGTTCCAGGTGTTGCAATGGTAACTGTATTAAGTTCGACGAATATCGGTGGAACGAGCAATGGATTTGATATTCTTGATTACAGTGTTGCTAATTATAATGCTTCAGTAAGCTATAAAGTATCTGGTAGTGAAACCGATCTTGCTGCAATTCGTGATGGCTTGGTAAGTACGATAAATTCTTCCGGAACCAGTTCCCTTTTAACCGCCTCTAATGGCTTTGGGAGTGGTGATATTATTCTAAAATCTGATGGAATCGATAGTCCGGCATTGTCGATTAGTGGGGCTTTGACAGCGACCGGGTCAGTGCCTAATACGTTTTCAGTTTCCGAAACAGGTTCAGAAGCTGCACTCGCAGCCTTTAAAACGGGTCTAACTTTAGCTTCAGATATCTCAGCTACAATTCAAGAGGCTGTGAGTAATGCGAGCGCAGCCGCCATAAATGCGCGTACTGCCGCGGATAGCTTTACGGCAAATAGCGAGGATGTATCGCCAGCTGAAGCAGCGGCGTTTGCTGCAACTGCTGCTGCCCAAGTGATCGTTGCTGAAAATGCGGCGGAACTTGCTTTTGCTCAGGGTTTGGCGGCTGCTCAGGCGGCTGCTCAGGCAATTTCTGGCCGCAGTCAGTTTGCACAGTCGTTAGCAAAAGCAACTGAGGAAGCAGCCTTGGCTGCTGCCCAAGAGGCGGCCGATGCGGTGCCAATTGCCACAGCAGATGCATTAAATGCAGTTGAGGATGTAAGTAGTGGTGTGGTGACGAACCTATTAGCTAATGACGTTCGTGCTGATGGCGCTGCTTTGGTCGACGGCTCAATTACATCGATTGGATCACCAACGAATGGCAATGCAACGCTTGTTTCTCAAGTTGATACTATAACACTTTCAGAAGGAGCTCAGGCTGGCAACGCTGTAAGCCTAACTGTCAATGGTGTCGCATTCAATATAGCCGCAGCATCCTCTCTTGCTAATGCCCGGGATAATTTACTCAGTTCTATTCAGTCAGAAGCTAGTCTATCACAAATAACAGCAACTGCGAGTGGAACTGATAGTCTTACTTTAACAGCTAATGTTGGTGGACAAGCAATTATAACGTCGTCTACTAATACTGGTTTGGCAAGTATCTCGGATACAGTTCATAACGGTCAGGTCATATATCAACCAAACCTTAACTTTAATGGATCTGATAGTTTTACGTATACGGTTTCCAATGGACTGGTTCCTCCAAGTTTTTCTTCTGCTAAGGTCAATATTTCAGTTTCACCTGTAAATGATAAACCTATTGCTACGATAGATTTCGGAGAGGCCGTCACATCCCAAGGTGTTGTTGTTAACGTGATAGCCAATGATAGCGATATTGATGGTGATACTTTAAGCGTTGCAGCACTTACTTATGGGGGGGTGTCCGATGCGGATAGTTCCGGTGGGCTGCAGGTGGTTGGTAACAATGCGACGGTGACACTCAATAACAATGGAACGGTTACTTATGTGCCAACAGCCTCTGTATATAATTCCTTAGCAGCGGGTCAGACCGCTACGGATAGTTTCTCGTATACCGTTTCTGATGGCACAGTGATCTCAAACCCGGTTGATGTGACCATCACTCTGACGGGTCAAAATGATGCACCAACTGCTAGTGCTGCGTCTATCAAAACAAATGAGGATGTGGCTACTTCGACCAGTCAGTTCGATTCAATTACTTTATCGGGAACGCCGGAAGTCGGAGATAGTTATTCTGTGTCGATAAATGGGAATATTGTTTCGTATACTGCGGGTATGGGTGATGATCTGACAGCGGTCCGTAATGGATTAATCGCGGAACTGAATAACGACGGCGCTATTAATTCCGCGATAACGGCTAACGCTGCGGCTACAAGTAATACCCTGAATTTAATGGCTGTTGGGACATCAGTAACATTCACGTCATTAGTTTCTGCCGCCAATGGGGGAATTAATTCTGATAATTCGATGGCGGTTAATTCGACTGCGGGCACACTTGCTGACCTCGTGGCTAGTGATGTTGATGCTGGCGATGTTCTTACTTTCTCGCTGGCTGCCGGCGGAGCACCTTTAGACGGTAACGTCACTATTAACGACGATGGAACCTATGTTTATAGTCCTAATTCCAATTTTTATGGAAACGATAGTTTTTCTTTCAGGGTCGTAGACAGTGCGGGGCTGTCGGTTCAGAAAAAAGTTTCCGTCACCGTTAATCCTATTAACGATACGCCTGACACGCAAAGTGATAGCGGAAAAGTTGATGCTGAAGCGTCTGTAGAAATCGCGATTTTGAATAATGATACCGATGTTGACGTAGAGCATGTTCTGGTACTTGGCAGTGTTTCTAGTGCCGCTAAGGGAACTGTTTCAATAATTGGTGATAAAATAAAATATGAAGCGAATGGCGACGTGCTTGATGAAGTGCCAAGGGGTGAGACTACGAGTGATAGTTTTACTTATACAGTTCGTGAGGCTACGCCTCAGGTTGACACTTTAACAATTTCAGGGGCTGTAGGTGCCGATGAGGCGGGAGATTCTTATACGCTAACTATCAATGGAAATGATGTTGCGTATGTAGTAATTGGAAGTGAGAAAAGTTTAACTACGATACGAGATGCCCTGGTTACTGTTGTCAATTCGAGCTCAACTGTTGGAAATATCGTAACTGCTTCAGCTGGCACAGCATCAGATAATATTTTATTAGTTTCGCGTGATCCAGGCACCCCATTTGTTGCAACAGTTTCTTCTGTAAATAGTGCCAATGGGACATCAGATAATTCGGCAACAATTGTTACAACCACTGCAAATTTTCTAGGTAATGAGAGTTCACCGGAAATTGTTAACATGACGATCACCGGTATAAACACGGCTCCGGTTGCAAATGATGATGTTGTCAGTGTGGCTCAGGGGAGTTCAGTTACATTTGACGTTACGAAGAATGATGCTGATATCGATGGGGATGTCTTGGCTGTCTCATCTGCGATCCAAGGTGGAGGGCCTAACGTAACTCTAAACGAAGATGGGACAATTACGTATGCGGCGTCTGCGCCCGGATTAAGGTCTTTGGCTGAAGGAGCTTCTAGGACTTCTAGTTTTACCTACACAGTATCAGACCCTGAAGGAGCGGTTTCAAATTTCGCAACAGCAACGGTCACGATCAATGGCATTAATGATGCCCCCGATGCCCTGGCAGATTTTGCGACAGCTCAAGAAGGCAGTGCTGCTGTGGTTATTAACGTATTATCTAATGATAGGGATATCGATACCGATGACACTGCTGCGAGTTTGACGGTGGCCTCAGCTTCTTCAGCTTCTGGTGCTGAGATTACCGGTATTGGAGTAGTAGGCGGAAATATTATATACGATCCAACCGGTGTCACGATCTTTGAGGCTCTAAGTTCTGGTGAAGCGTTAACGGATATTGTGACTTATACGATTGTGGATTCCCATGGTGCCACATCAACCTCTACCATAACTGTCACCGTACTGGGTTCAAATTCTACACCTATAGCAATACCCGATACGGCGACGGTTCAGGAAGACGGTGCTGACGTTATTATTGATGTTTTGGCGAATGATACGGATGCCGATACTTCAGATATGCTCCGCGGTTTAACCGTAGTTTCGGCGGTGTCTGAGGCTGGTGCCACGATTACTGGTTTTGGTGTTGCTGGAGGTAGTATTGTCTACAACCCGAGAGGTGTTGACGCGTTTCAAAGTTTGGGCGTAGGCGAAACAGCAACCGATATAATCACGTATAGTATTCGCGATAATATAAATGCAGTTTCCAACAATTCAAAGGTAACTGTGACGGTCAAGGGTACCAACGACGGACCTATTGCAGTCGATGACACTGCTGTGATGGGTGCTATTTATAAGCTTCGGCAGATTTCTATTGGAGCTGAAAATGGGGTGCTAATAAACGATACGGATCCCGACACGGCGGATAATGGTTTGTTAGAAGTTGTTCCAGGCTCAACTAAAAGTTTTTATGGGGCTGACGTGACTTTTGCTGCCGATGGCAGTTACACATTCAATCCAGCTGTTTCATCCGTTTTGGCGGCGTTAGAAAAGCATGAATCTTTAACGGATACGGTTACCTATACAGTGCGTGACCCTCAAGGCGCTACTAGCACTGGAACGTATTCGATTAAGATACTCGGAGACATCCCAAAAATCGAATTAGGGGTTGATGGTGAGGCAACCATACATCTCACCGATTATGTAAACGATATGATTACCGGATCAGATAACGACGATATTTTGACGTTGACTGGTATTGGCGAAATAGAAGGCGCTGGTGATACTTTTGATGGCGGAGCTGGAGTTGATACCCTCATTCTCTCTGACGATGGGAATGCCATTGTCGTTGCTGATGTAGAGCATGTTATAGGTGGATCTGGTGATGACATAGTCATTGCAACAACTACGAACATGACCTTGGGTACGGGTGGC
>CAJQSN010000010.1 GCA_905614355.1 uncultured Rhodospirillales bacterium
TTCTACGTATTTCGATACTTTCATTATTTTTCACCACGCTGCCGGGAATGAAACTAATCTTTCTTAAACTTTTTCGAAGGAATTCATCTTGTTCGGGGACATTTTTCATCTAACTAATCCATATGGTTTGTTTTAAAATATTTTTAGGGTGTGATGGGCTTAAAATTCATAACCTGAAGGTCGTAGGTTCAAATCCTACCCACGTCTTTACCCACGCCAAACATCGTAATTAATTCAGCCCTTATTAAAGATCTTTTAGATTTTGCAGGCGCTATTTTATTAGATTTGAAGAAGATATAGGAACTGGTCCCCTTTTTTTAATTATTACGTCCCGATTGACAATAGCGTTGGTTGCTTTCACCACCATCGACTTAACGTGAAAATGCCCTATTGAGCCGCTTGGCGCAAAAATATTTTTAATTCTTCCGTTAATATATCACGCCACCGACCGCTTTTTGCAACAGAGAGGATTACCACAGCGGTATTAGATGCTGGGTGAGCAAAAATTAGTTGTCCATATTTTCCCATAAAAAATATAGAAGTCCCGCTTGGGCTTTTCCAGGTTTGATAGGTGTACCCAAAAGGTCCAAGTCCGGGGCAATTCATTCCAGGACCGATCGGACAACCACTAAATTCCTCACCTTCACCTAATATTTTGTTTACCCATTTTTTAGGAATCACTTGATCTCCAGATAAGCTCTTTCCGTCATTCACCATTAGTAACGCTAATCTCATATAGTCACGTGGCCTTGCATTAAAAAATGCATTGGCTAAAACTTCTCCTCTCTGACTTGTTAAAACACTAGCATTATCTTCGACGCCAAGTTTTGACCAGATTTCAGACTCAAAGACCTCGTCCCATCCCTTATTAAACACTCGCTCAATAATCTTACTAAGAATTAGCGTATTCGCATCATTATAGCTAAAAACAGTCCCTGGTGGAGCAATACGGTCATCCGCGTTTTTGAGCATGTCTATAACTGAGACATTACCAAATAACAGTGGGATCATCAGCTTTCTTTGCTCAGGCTTTATGCCGCTAGTCATTGATAAGAGTTGTCTTATAGTTACAATATCCCATTGTGAATCCCTAAATTCCTCGATAAATTCAATTATCGGTTCATCAATATTTTTTATTAAATTTTGATGAAGCGCTATACCGATTAGCAGTGCATTGAAGGACTTATGCATTGAGAATGATGCAAAATGTTGAGTCGGTTGTCTCCCATAGCCATAATATTCAGTCACTATTTTATTATCTTGAGCAACTAACAATGCTGTAATTGGATAATTTTCTATAAGATTTGAAAGAGCATCATTATATTTAGTTTTATTTTCAATTTTTGCATATTCGAGATTATTTTTTTTTTCTGACTTTAAAATTTTTTTATTTTTAAAAAGTTGCTCCATATTAGTAAATGAACCAACTTTATAGCAATCCTTGGTATAGTTTCTATCACCGTCTTTCATAGTCGGAATTGGATATCCCCGGTCAGCACAAAACATTTCACGTGCCAAGAATCCTCTATCAGATTCTATAGCCCTTATTGGCTCTGATTTAATTTCCAAAGTTACGAGAATGCAAATTACTAGCAACAAAAAACCAATAAATTGATTGATATAATTTAGTTGTCTTTTTTCCATAATAATAAGAATGATAGTAAAAATTTTGTAATTTAACAACTACAACGGCACTGTCAAAGTAAACTCACCTCTGACAGTGCCGTTTTAGCTGGTGCGGTTGTTGCCCCAAACAATGACAATAACCATAGAGCACCAGCGAGTGTAAGCATTTTATATTTAGTGGGCATGTTCCGTCTCCCGAATATCTTTTTTGTTGAATAGTATTAATTGACTTGACAATATTTGTCTAGGCAAATAATTATTAATTATGACAGCTCAACAAAAAAAATTGTTAAAAGATGACACGATCGAGTTTTACACTGGTGATGCAGTTGAATTAGGGGACGATCAATCTGTCGGCTATCTCATCAAGCTCGCCAATCAAGTCGTGATGCAAAATCTCGATGCCGAGCTCCAATATTATGATTTAACCGCGCCGCAATGGGTGCCTTTACTTGTATTGTCGAAAGGGCGAGCAGATACAGTTGCCGGCTGCGCGCGAGCGATTGATGTCGACACAGGGGCGATGACCCGTATGTTGGATAGGCTTGAGACAAAAGGTTTTGTCACGCGAAACCGCAGTCAAAAAGATCGGCGTGTCGTGAATGTCGAGCTTACAAAAGCGGGAGTAGAGATTGTTAAGCTCATCCCGCCGACCATTTGCACCGTACTGAATTCCCATCTGCGGGGATTTAGTCAAAAAGAATTTGAAACATTTAAGGGTTTGTTGGGCCGCTTTTTACATAACGGCTTAGCCGACAGGGAGAAAATGTGATGGATGCCGGAGTAAGAGATTATCGAACAGGAAGTCTGAAAGGCCTCAAGGCTGTTGTTGAAGAATCCGACTATGACCGACTTTTCCCGAAAGAACGTTATATCGGTAAAGAGTGGCTGCAAAAAGAATATGACCTCCTATGGCCGCGTGTTTGGCAGTGGGTTTGCCGAGAAGAAGAAATCCCCAATGTCGGCGATTTCTATGAATACCGTATTGGCGACCAGTCCTTTTTAATAGTCCGAGAAAAAAATGATAAGCTGAATGTATTTTATAATACCTGCATGCACCGTGGAACGCGCCTCGTTGAAGGGGCACATGAATTTGGCGGTCCCGGCACATTCAACGGCAACAAAGCGCAATTTGATGGCAAAATAACCTGTGTCTTTCATGGCTGGGCTTATGATCTGGACGGCGAGTTGTGCCATCTTCCAGGTGCCAAAGATTTTGCTAAAGGCATGGTGAAGCGGGAAGAAGTATGTCTTCGCAAGGCGTTGATCGATACGTGGGAAGGTTTTGTCTTTATCAATATGGATATGGATGCCGAACCCTTGCTCGATTATCTGCATCCGGCCCCTGACAATTTAAAAGACTACAACATTGGCGGCATGCGCATTCAGCGCCACTACACCACGGTCCTGCCCTGCAATTGGAAATACGCCATTGATCAATTTCAGGAAGGCTACCATGTCTGGGCGACCCATGTGATGGATCTCAATAATGTTGGCGCAGTCTCGACAGGTCCCGGCGGGCGACGAGTAGGTGAAAAGAAAGACGGGAACAGCTATCCACCGCCCGACAAAGTCGGTGCGATGACAGTTTACGAGCAATTTGATCTCCATACCAATTTCTGGGAACCCCATTGGCAATTGACCACGGGTTTGCCGCCGCGGGTCAAGCTTGGCGATCTAAGCGATGAAGATTACCCAACGCCGCGTGAATGGGCGAGAAAAGCGATCGAGACCATGGTGGTGCAAAACCGGGTTGCTCAGTACGAGCTCGACCATTTTGATGGCTTGGAAGACTTGCCCCTCGATATGTTGGGGCCCGATTTCATGCTCAAACTGCGGCACGAGGCTTGCGCTGCACGCGGCATTGATTTGTCGCACCTCGAAAATCAGCAAATGTTTGGTTTTCCAAGTGAGCATAGGCTGTTTCCAAATATGCTTGGCCCTGTGGCCGGTAATAGTTACGGCTTATTCAGAGCCCGTCCCAATGGCGATGATCCGGACAGCATGATCTGGGATATATATTTCTTGTTTAATTACGGCGATGGCGAGGTGCCGCCGATCCACTATGAGTTTATTCCAGATTGGAAAGATTATCCGGATGACCGTATGCCACCTTCCTTTATGCAGGATTTTAAAACCACGCCGTTATTCCAGCAGGGCATGCATTCCAAAGGTTTCCCAGGACACCGTTACTGCTCCCAGGAGCAGAATGTTATCCATACGCAAAAGCTGCTTGATCAGATTATTGGCATGGAATAGCTAAAATAAACTATCTAGCAATGCATCGAACTGGTCCTGGATTTGATCCATGTAGTCGGGCAGGGCCAGGACGGTTGCCGGAAATAAGACAATTATCGCCAGTCGAACGAGGTCGGCACCAAAGAACGGTATGATGCCTTTGAAAATGGTGCTCAAGGAAACGTCTGGCAACATGGATTTTAACACAAACACATTCATACCAATCGGCGGGGTGATCTGCCCAATCTCAGCGACGACGACGACGATGATACCGAACCAGATGAGGACATTCTCTGGCGTTGTCTCAAATAAAACCTCTAATCCGAGACCAGCAACCAGCGGAAAGAACACCGGCACCGTTAGCAACACCAAAGCAAAAGCACTAAACACACAGCCGAAGGCAATATAGAACAATAATATGATCACCATGACGCCCATGGCCGAAAGATCGAGGCTTTGAATCCAGTTTAAAGTTTGGCCGGGTAAATCGGCGGCATTGATGAAAGCCGAAAAGAGCTGTGCGCCGAAAATCACAAAAAACAGCATCGCCGAGGTGCGCACCGATTGCAGTAGCGCTTCGTGAAAATCAGCGAAGCTCAATAAGCGTCGACCAAGCGCAAATAAAAGGGCACCAATGGCCCCGATCGCACCCGCTTCAACCGGTGTGACAAAACCAATATAAATGCCGCCCAAAACAAATAGAAACAACGCAACGACGCCCCAGACTTTCTTGAGAGAGCGAATACGCCCGGCCATCGGAACGCGTTCACCGCGCGGGCCGAGTTCTGGTTTAATGCGCGTCATGATATCGATCACTACGAAATAAGAAATGATGGATATGAGACCTGGCACAATGCCGGCAATAAAAAGTTTGCCGATATCTGAATTGGTGAGGATGCCGTAGAAGACAAGGAGTACGCTCGGCGGAATGAGGATGCCCAAGGTGCCGCCGGCAGCGATGGCCCCTGTCGACAACCGGTCATCGTATTTATAGCGGCGCATGCTCGGCATGGCGACGGATGCCATAGTGGTTGTGGTCACGATCGAGCTGCCACAGACAGCGGCAAATCCACCGCACGCCGCAATGGTTGCTTTGGCAAGACCGCCCGGACGGTGTCCCATCCAGGCATTGGCCGTATCGTACAAATCTTCAGAAAGTTTGGAGCGATAAACCAAATTTCCCATCAAAAGAAACAGCGGCAAAAGCGCAAACCCATAGGACATTGAAGCATCAAAGATGAGGGTGCCTGCCAGTGCGGACGACGCTTCAAACCCCCGTAATACAGCAAAACCGAAAAAGCCCGTGAGAAACATAGCGACGCCCAAATGGATACCGGCAAAAGCCAGGATCAGCAGCAATACAAACCCTATGAGACCTGCTTCCATATCTAGTCTCTAGAACCTTTGGGTTTCGAATAATCAGGCCCCTTGCCCGTGAAGTCGTCCACCACGTGGTTGATAAAAACAAATATCGTTAAAAAGCACATCCCCGCCATCAAATAGGCGATGGGAGCTTGCTCGATTTCAAAATCTTCTGTGACCATCAAATCGTCGGCGAGACCAAAACCTTGAAACAACAGCAAATAGGAAAATAAAATAAAGGTCAGCGCGGCGATGGCATTAACGACAATTTGCTGGATGCGTTTTCCATTGGGGCTCAAAACACTGCCGGCAAGATCAACAACGAGATGCTCGCGGGATGCCGTCACCAACGGCATACCAAGATAAATCATAATGCCCATGGCGAGAGTGATCATTTCATGGGCGCCCAACAAGGGGGCGGCAAAAAAGTATCTGCCAATGACATCGATGCAGGTGACGATCACCATGACGCATAAAAGAACGATTGCAGCGAGGCTTAGTGCTTTGCTGATTGTAGGAATGAGTTGCACGGCGTTTACTTGGCTCCCTCTATCTTGGCCAATTCTCCGCGATAAAACGCCACTGCGGCCTTTCCATCTACACCGAGCTTGTCGGCATCTTTTATCCATTTGGGCTCAATCGCCGACCAGCGCTTTTTTAGCTCCTTCATGGCTTTGGCGGGAAGAGGCGTGATCGCAATACCTGCCTTCTTGGCATCTTTGACCGAGACTTTTTCGTTAGCATCCCAGCCAGCGGCGTAGTCGCCAAATTTCTCGCCTGAGACCCGCATAATGGCATCGCGCTGGCCATCAGCGAAGCCATCGAACTTCTTTCTGTTAATCACCAAAAATATTGACGTGTTGCCGACACCGCCGGGGATGGGGGTGGCGAATTTGACGAACTTGGAAAGTCGAAACTCTTTGATACCGCCGTAATTGCTAAAGGTACCGTTCACCACGCCTCGCGAAAATTGCTCATAGGCAAACGGCAGAGGAACACCTACGACGGCTGAGCCCATGAGTTTAGCAGGTTGGACCAAAGATCCAGCCGCCAAGATTTTTAGCGAACGAAAGCCTCTAATTGACGTGATAGCTTTCTTGGTATTGAAGATCAATGTTGGTGGCGGGCTGACCAAGCCGACAAGTTTAACGCCTTTATATTCGGAAGCTTTGCCGAATTTCTGAACCGTGCGCCAAGCAGCGATGGAAGCTGCCCGGGACGATCGTGCCGAAAATGGCAGCTCGGAAACCCGCGCCGTAACTGTTTTTCGGCGGGTAAAATGATGAATGCCCATGCCGGCATCAGCAACACCTGTCGCCACCATGCGAAGTTGGCGATTGATCGGTGCCAATGATGAGGCGCTGAATTTTATTTTAATCGTGCCGTGGGTGACTTTTTCGATGGCCTCCGCCCACGGCTTGACCACTTTCGTGAACATTGATGTTGTGCGGGGGAGGTAGAGATTAAAGAGAAGCTCATTAGCGGCGCGTGCTAAGCCCACCTGCTTTTTAGAGGGGTCCTTATTTGGACAATCGACACCCTGGAAAAAGCTCAGAATTTCCTTGCCGTCGAGATTGCCGGATTTATCACAATCCATGGTATCAAAATTATCAACCAAAGGGCCTGCGGCTTCCCTGCGTTCAATGCGATTGTTTTTATTGGCATCTCGCACCTTCGCTAAGGGCGGCAGTTCGGGATCAGCGGCCTTGGCAGAATACTGTATACCAAAAGTTAGCACCAAAATGAGAGAAAGTTTTAAGAACGCGTGCACCAATTTAAATCCCCTTAATTTATATAGGCAACCAACGTACCCGTCTCTTTGTCAAAACCGAGCGTGATATTAACTTTGTCAGTTGGCAGCAGTCCGTTTTCAGCCGTCACTTCCAATTCGTCTATCATGCCAATTTTGTTGAACCTATCAGCCGGCAAATCAGAGCATGAGACCGGCACAACATGAAAGCCAATCTGACAACAGGAATCCGGAGGATGATCAGCGATGGCAATGACCGCATCATCCAATTGTTCGCGAATTGGCAAAATCACCGTCATCGCATTTTCTTTGACTTTCAGATACGCGCCAAATTCGAGATCAGGCATTACTAGCCTCCATCGCGCTTTTTTAGCGGCGATTTCTTCCTTGCTTATGCCGGTTGGATTATCACCAAAGGCGGGGGCCTGAGGAAGGTCTGGTGTTTCTGCACCGTATTTATGAACATACATTTCATCACCGTTTACAATTAAATGGGCGCGAAACGGTGTTTCGTCTTGCACCACATCAGAAGCATAACATCCATCTTCGGCGTGTTTTAGCAATTCGATAAGCTTTTCTTGAGGCTCATCTGATTCCATGTGAACATTAAAAACGATACCGAGCGAGGCTTGATCCAAATTCGCCACTTTGAACTTGCGGCGATTATCCCAGAGCACGGTAGCTTCAACCTCGAGCGCGGTGTAATGGGTTTCCAAAAATCCAGCACTTTGGGTGATATTCTGGTGAGGCAAGCTGCCGCTCCTGCAGTAAAATAGGCCATTGGCGAAGGCGCCAGGCCGGAGCCACCGCGTTCCACCGGTTCATCGATTTGGAAGGTGTGGCCCTCGGTGGTTGCTTCAAACAAACGCTCTTTGAGGACACGCACTTTTGCTTTGGGCGCACCAATGGCCGGGCGATCAGGAATTTGTCCCATGCGTTCGGTTACACTTTCGAATATGTTTTTGACTTTGCCCCAGTTAATTTGGACGTCTTCGGCCATCATTTGTCTCCCTGAGTTTTTTTTAGGCGCTCCGCTTTTCGAACCGGCGATCAAAGGCTGCAATAAAGTCTGTTATTTTATCAGCGCGAAGGGCCGTGTGGTCTTTAAATATTTGGTCTGCGAGATTTTCATCGCGGTGTTGGATGGCGGCAATGACATTTTGGTGCTCGGCGTAGGGGATGCTGAGATCGTGTGGCACATCGTGGAAAATGCGGCGATAGGGCGCCAGTCGTTTGTTGAGGCCATCGATTTGTTCCTCTAGAATTTCATTGTGGGCGCTGTGGTGGATCATCTCGTGGAATTGCTTGTTAAGCGCGGGAAAGGCGGCGCGGTCGCCTTTATCAATAAGATCGCCGACCTTTGTATGCAGCGCATCAAATTTGGTGCGTTCTTCATCACTCATGCGGCGGGCCGCTAATCTCGCGCTTAGTCCCTCAAGCTCTGCCAGAACTTCATACATCTGGATAACTTGCTGGACGCTAATCTCGGCAACAACCGCGCTTCGATGTGGCTGCATTTCAACCAAGCCGGCCGTTGCGAGCTCAACCAAAGCTTCCCGCACGGGCGCTCGTGATGCGTTAAACCTGGCGGTTAATTGAGGTTCGTCCAGGCGATCGCCGGGCTGGCGCTCGCCAGAGATGATTTCGCTTTCCAGCACGTCTCGAATGTTATTGGCGCGGGTTACCATGACTTTGAGCCCTGTTGCGTTAATTTTATGTAGACAGTATGATAGATAACGTCATACAATACAATAATTATCGTACAATAATAATACAGGGGCGATTTATGAGGCATCTTTTTCTCAAGATCGCCGTTACATCATTGGTGATGGCGAGTTTTGCTGCAGATGCGATGGCGCAAAAGCGCGGCGGCACGCTACGTGTCGCGATGAACAGAAACTTTAACGGCTTCGACACCGCGACCAATCCAACCGTTTTTCCGACCAAGTTGAACGTTCAACGCGCCATATATGAAGATCTTTTCGGTCTAGATAAAGATGGCAAGCTCATCCCAAAGCTTGGAACATCGCTGAAAATCTCATCTGACCAAAAGACCTTCACAGTGACTTTGCGAAAGGGCGTTAAGTTTTCTAATGACGAGCCGTTTACCGCTCGGGCGTTCGCCGATCACTTCAAGCGCGCGATGAAGGCGACCATGGTCAATTTCATCAAAGGCCAGATCGGGCCGGTCCAAGATGTTGTGGCGATTGATGATCATACGGTTGAATTTCGGATGTCGCGTCCGCATGCGGGCTTTAAGGCCGCTATTACCGGACCGTTTCAGTTTTTCTGGGTCAATGCGCCAGAGCATGCCAAAAGCATGGGGCCGTTTGTGGCAAAACTGCCGGTTGGTACGGGTCCATATATGCTGGATGGTTGGGACCAAGGGGTCAAACTGACACTGGTACGTAATCCCAACTACCGCTATCCGGAAAAGCAGTATCTTGATAAAATCGTCATGCCATTGATTGGACGCGAAGAGGCGCGACTCAATGCGCTGAAAGCCGGCAATCTTGATCTCTACATTACAAACTCAGGTAAAATAGCAAAGCTCGCCGAGAAAGACCCAAGTATCGACGTTTTTGGTCAGATTGATCAAGGCTCCGGCATCGTCGCTTTTGATATCTCTAAACCGCCCTTAAACGATATCCGTGTCCGCAAGGCCTTGGCCCATGCGGTCGACCGAAAAGTCGAGGTGCAGGCTGCCCTCGGCGGCGTTGGCGGCATTTTGGCGACAGATTGGTTTGGCCCTAAATCCAAATGGTATTGCGGCGGCAAAACCAACTACCCCGAATACAATCCTAAAAAGGCAAAAGCGCTGCTGAAAGATTACGGCAAGCCGGTGAAGTTCAAACTTGCCGTGTTGACGTTTCCCGTCTTCCTTACAGGCGCGCAAGTCTATCAGTCGTTTTGGAAACGCGCGGGCATCAACGTTGAAATCGATCCCCGCCCGCCAGGACCTTCATGGGTCCTACCCTTATTGCGCGGTGGTTTTCAGTCGTTCTTCTTAGGCATCGGAGGTGCGCTCGATCCTGGCTTTCAGGCGCAGAACCTGCATTCCAAAAGCGGCGGTAATTTCTTTAAGTTCGGCCATCCTGAAGTCGATAAAGCGCTTGAAGCGACTTATCCAGCGTTCAAAGATGAGGCTAAACGCAAAGCAGCTTTCTGCCATTACGTGACAACCGTGATCAAGCATCAGCCGTTTTTGCTACGGTATCACAATACTTTTTATTCGGTCTCCAAAAAATATGTGAAAGGTCCGAAAATGCCGGTCTTTAAAATGAGCAATCTCCAGGAAATGTGGCTCGACAAATGAAGCCTCTCATAGAACTCCCCTTTCTCTCTCACGGTCATGCGACGCTGAAAGATGTCGAGGAATCTGTGCGCTTCTATCGCGATTTTTTTGGCTTGGATGTCGTCAAAACCAGCCCGCGCACGTTGGTTGCGCGGCTCGGCAGTAACACCGCAATCGTGGGCGTTACTCTTGGTGAAAAAGGCTTGGCGAAAGCTGATCGCCCGTGGCTCGAAAATTCACATTTCGGTTTTGATTTTGAGACAGCCGATGACGTCAAAGAGGCTCGCGAGTTATCCTTAGAACACCGAGAAAATTTTAACATTCAAAATGTTGGAGAATTGGTCGAAGATGAGGAAGGTTTTTCGTTCATGCTTTTCGATCAAGATGGAAACTACTGGCAAATGCTGGAAAATCAGGCAGGCGGGTATTCACGCTATTTCAAAAAGGACTGTGACACCCTTCACGCTCTTGCGTCTTTTTCAGATTCAGAGGGTGACAATCGGGCGTCCGTTCTCAAGCCACATCTAATGTCGCATATGACTTGCGAAGTGATTGATATGGATAAATCTCAGGCCTTCTATGAAGAGATGTTCGGTCTCGAATGTGTCCGGCTCGACCCCAAACGTATGCTCGGCCGTCTAAATAGTGTCGCTATCATCGATTTTATTGAAACAGATACGGAAATTCGTGATCACAAAATGCACAATCATATTGGTTTTGATGTTGCCGGTCCTGAGATTGTTGATACGGCACGCGAAATCATTATCGATAATCAAGAAAGATTTGACTTTGAAGTCATCCACAAAACCAGTGGCAGCCACGGCAGCTATGGCTTCACATTTTCCGATCTTGATAACAATGCCTGGCAGATCGAAGACTACCCTCGCGGCGGCTATTATTGGATGTTTGAACAGGGCGGGGATTTAGAAAATAAGTTTCAACCGAATGTCAGTGGTGTAGATGACTGGCACGAGTTGATTGACCCTGAGACTTATGAATATATCGGAGAGGCGAATAGCTGATGAGAAAATTATCCCTAGTGCTGGCGATTGTGGCTGCTTTGGTGATAGGGCTCCTTGCGCCTGGATCATTTGCCGACGCGTTAACGCCGCATCAAATCATGATCCACTTCCAGGTCAAAATGGAGAAAGGATTCACCAGGCAAGACCTTGCCGGCTTTAGCAATATCGCTCAGCGATTGGATTTGGACGGTAATGGGCAACTGAATCTCGATGAATATGCCAAGAACACTCATTTCCACGGCAACTCTAGAGGTACTCAGGGATTTTTCGGCGCTGCCGATATGAACGGAGACGGTCAAATGTCGTTAAATGAATACGCTTGGCAACGGATTATCACGGACGAAGCACGCAAGATCTATTCAGCTATGGATTTAGATCACGATCGCCATGTGTCGCAAAAAGAGTTTCTTCAAAACAAAATTATCCGTTCCAAATCAATCGCCGAACAAATATTCAAGAAGTTCGATACCGATGGGAATGCTGAACTCAGTTTGCCTGAGTATCTCCGAAAATGGAGCAGATGGGCGCGAAGCGGACGAAAATTTGGTTCTTTGTATTAGAAAAAAACATTTGTCACACTTGATAGGGAGAGAACGTATGAAAGAATATTTTAAACTCGCAATTTTTGGAGCAGCTAGCGCATTGCTCGCCTCCAATCCATCCGCCGCACAAACTAAAGGCGGCACGTTAACAGTTGGCATGGATCGTCCGATGACGGGTTTTGATTCTTCGATGAACCCAAGGCCGGAATATAACAGGCGCAATGCCATGCTGCCGGTCTATGAAGATTTATTCAGCAGCGGCCGGGACGGTAAACCAATGCCGGTATTGGGTGCCTCCGTGGCAAGCTCACCGGATCAAAAGACTTGGACGGTTACCTTGAAAAAGGGCATAAAATTTTCTAACGGCGAGCCGTTAAATGCGGCGGCCTATGTTGCTCATTTTAAGCACTATCAATTGAGTAAGGCTTGGGGTTTCCTACGCGGCATGGTTGGTCCGATCAAAACCGTTATTGCGAAGGGTAGCCATACTGTCGAATTTCAGATGTTGCGCCCATTTCCGGCATTTGCGGCCATTCTCTCTAATCCGGTTTATCCCATGTGGGCCAACGCGCCGCAGCATTCGGCGAAAGTTGGTAAAGAACTGAACCGCCAGCCCGTCGGCACAGGTCCGTACATGTTGTCCAATTGGACGCCGGGCGTTTCTATTACATATGTTAAAAATCCGCATTACCGCAATCCTGGCAAACAGCATCTCGACAAGATCGTCTTTAAAGTGATCAAAGGAGAATTGCCGCGCCTGAACTCGGTTAAAAGTGGCGCCGTAGATGTCATGCTGACACGTGATGGTAAGACAACTAATCAGGCCAAACAGGACCCCAATCTCCAGGTCTTGACCGAATTGGTTGGCGGCACGACCACCATCGAGTTTAACACCAGCCGACCGCCGCTCAATGATGTGCGTGTGCGCAAAGCACTGGCGCATGCGGTCAATCGCCGCGCTGATCTCAAAGCCTCCAATGATGGCTTCGGCCTTCCATCAACCGATTGGTTTGGTCCCGGCTCCAAATGGCATTGCGGCGGCAAGACCGACTATCCCGAATTTAACCCGAGAAAAGCCAAGGGCCTCTTGATGGCCTATGGTAAGCCGGTGAAATTCAAAATGGTCACTATGCCGATTAAAAATTTCATCGTCGGTGCCAAGCTTCACCAAACATTTTGGAAGCGCATGGGAGTTGAAGTTGAGCTTAAAGTCGTGCCACCGGGACCGGCCTATTTCCGCGCAATACGATCCGGTCGATTTGATGCCTGGATGGTCGGCATTTCTGAAGCGGTCGATCCGGGTCTTCAAGGCCAAGCGTTTTTCTCCAAAAATCGAGGTAACAGCACCAAATCCAACTTCCCCGAGGTTGATGCAGCTTTGCAAAAGGCATGGCGCAGCTTTAAAGACGAAGCGAGCCGAAAAGCAGCCTATTGCGGCTATGTCAGTGCGGTCGTCAAGCAGCAGCCGATCTTGTTCCGGGCGCATAACAATTTTGCGATTATTGCCGGCAAAAAAGTGAGGGGCTTAAAAAAATCCAACCTAACGATGACACGCTTGCAAGATGCGTGGTTGGCTAAGTAGGGCTAAAAGCGCATCAGATGTATATTTATATTCGCCGCAAACTTATACATCTAATCCCGATTACCTTCGCGGTAACAGCGCTGAGTTTCTTCTTCATTGACTTGTTGCCAGGAGATGTTGCCGATGCCATCGCTGGCGTTGGCACAGACAATGCTGTCGTTGATGATAAGGCTGTCCAGGCAATCCGGGAAGATCTCGGTCTGGATCGCCCCATTGTCATTCGATATTTCTCCTGGCTTGGAAACGCTTTTCAGGGTGAGCTTGGCAAATCCTACCAGACTGGTCAATTGGTCTCGGACGCCATTGGTCTTAGATTGCCCGTCACTCTCCAACTTCTGCTTATGGCCCAATTCTTGGCAGTCTTATTCGCCATTCCCGCCGGCATTTTGGCAGCCTATCGAGCCGGCAAGGTGACGGATAGGTTTGTGACAACGTTGACGTTTGCCTTTCTCGCAGCACCGAGTTTTATCATTGCGATAGTTTTGGCATTTCTTTTTGCCGTCATTCTCAATTGGTTTCCCGCAACCGGATACGTACCATTCTCAGAAAACTCGATTGAAAACCTTCGATCCTTCACTTTGCCTGCTCTGGCATTAGCGTTGATCGAGTGGCCGATCCTCAGTCGTGTCTTGCGCAATGATCTGATTGAAACGTTGCAAGAAAATTTCATTTCGCTGGCAAAAGCCAAGGGCCTGAGTGATATCTACATACTTCTGCGGCATGCTTTGAGACCATCTTCCTTTACGTTGATCACCATTGTCGGCATTCAGCTTGGCAATCTCATCAGCGGGGCCGTGATCGTCGAAAGCATCTTTGCTCTACCGGGTATTGGCACGCTTCTCGTGTCTTCAATCCACGCCCGTGAGATTTTGATGGTACAGGGGATTATTGCTGTCCTGGCGGTCGCTTACGTGACGATCAATCTAGCTGTCGATATTCTTTACGGGGCGCTTGATCCGAGGATACGGCAATGACGATGGTTCCAGCGCAACCTGCACCCACTATTGCCTCGCGGGAGAGTTTAAATTTCGCATTTTGGCTCCCTGTATTCTGGATGGGAATATTGCTTTTCACGGTTGCGTTTGCGGACGCCCTTCCCTTTGTAAGAGATCCAACCGAAAGTGATTTCACGGCCCTTAAGGCGCGGCCAAGTCTGGAATTTTGGTTGGGAACAGATGTGCTGGGCCGGGATATTTTTGCTCGCGTTATTCATGGCGCGCGCATTTCCCTAACCGTCGGCTTTTTCGCGCCTGTTTTCGGCATGATCATTGGCCTCTTTTTCGGTATGATCGCTGGCTATTTTCGAGGCAAGTTTGAATCTGTCATCGTTGGTATCGTTGACGTTATTTTGGCCTTCCCCAATATTGTCCTCGCCATGTGCATTTTATTTTTTGCCGGTGCGACGATGATCAATCTAATTATTGTACTTTCGGTGACATCGATCCCCGCCAACACACGCATCGCCCGGGTCTCCACTTTGGTCTATGCAGAGCGTGAGTTCGTGCTTGCGGCACGCTCACAAGGGGCATCTGATTTCCGAATTTTATGGATTGAGTTATTGCCGAATATCGTGTTGCCGCAATTAGCTTATATTCTATCCTTTATGTCGATTGTCATCATGATTGAAGGATCGCTCGCCTTTTTGGGTGTCGGAATTCCACCGCCGACGCCGACTTTGGGCAGCATGATTGCGCAGGGCTTCCCCGATATAAACACAGACCCACATATAACATTTTTGCCAGCACTGTTCTTATTTCTGACGGTGCTGTCGCTTAATTTGATTGGAGATCATCTCCGTAATAAAGTTACCGTTCGCCAGAGCGCTCTCTAAAATTAAAAGGAAAAACCATGGACGCCGTAGAAAAATTAATTGTCAAAGATGAATGCCGAGCCCTGTCGCTCAGCTATGGAAGATACCAGGATGAGCGGCGCTATGAAAGCTTGCCGGAATTAATGACGCCGGATGCCACCTATACCCGTCTCGGCGAAGAATTATCGATCGCTGATTTCATTACCTGGGTTGGCACCATGCCACCCAATAAAACACGTCATTTTGTCACTGATATCGATTTTAGGGAGGTGACGGAGAGTTCAGCGAAAGGGATTTCCTATTATACGCTCTATCTTTATGGCGGAGAAGATGAGACGCCCTATCCGCTAGAGGGGCCGTTCGTTGTTGGCGAATATCACGAAGAGTTCGCCAAAACCGCTGCTGGGTGGAAAATTAAATCCCGTGCAGCCCACATCATTTTCCGCAAGCCACAATAGGGGGGCGTAATGAGTATCTCGTTTAATGTTCAGGGAATAGATGCCGTTACCTTTGGCGTTACAAGCCGCACCACGGCAGCGAAGTTTCTTGATCACTGGGGTTTGAAGAGGTTAAAATCCGGCAAATATGGTGCTAATTATATTTGTGCTGATGGCACCGAAGTAAATTTCCGTGATCACAAAAGCAAGACCTTGCCAAAAGCCATTCAGTCAGGATCCACCGTCCGCGAAGTAATTTGGGGAGTTGAGAAAAAAAGTGAGCTGAAAGCCATTGCCGAGGAGTTTTTAAAAGACCGTCCCGTCAAAGTCTTAAAAGATGGCACTCTTCGCTTGGTCGATGATATGGGACTAGGCATCGGTTTTCGCGTGTCGCAGCGCAAAGAGTTAAAACCTAAACCTTTGACGTATAACAGACCAGGCGATGATGTCCGAATTGATACGCCGGCAACATTTTACGAGCGCGCCGAGCCGCAAACCATCAGCCACATCGTTTTTGGGGTGCCGGACTATCGGATTATAGAAAAGTTTTACGGCCGTATCGGATTTCTCGCGACAGACCGCTATCCGGGCCGAGGCGTTTTTCTGCGGGCTGCTAAGCGGGGTAATCACCATAATCTGTTTGCTATGAATATTGATGCAAAGAAGCCGGTGTTTAATCATCTCGCTTTTAAAGTACGTGATATCCATGAGGTCATCGGCGGCGGCCAGTTTCTCAACAAGCAGGGCTGGAAAACCGCTGTCGGTCCAGGCCGGCATTATATTTCCTCGGCCTGCTTTTGGTACGTACAAAGTCCGTTTGGTGGCGCTTTGGAATACTGCGCGGATGAAGATATTATGACAGAGAAATGGAAAACTCGAGAATTCGAAGTCGGCCCTGGCATATTTTCAGAATGGACGTTTAACGCAGATGCTGACTTCAAAGCGCCAACTGCATCTAGTAAAGAGAAATAAGGAGTTGGAATGGGTGAAGACAAAGTAAAAATATTCGACGTTATCATTGAGGCCAAGGGATAAGCCGTCGGCAAAATGCGCAATGAAGTGACGGTAACTTTAGGCAATGAAGGCGCGTCTCAGGTTCCATTGAGGAATGCTAAGTGCCCAGAAACTAGACCAAATTACAGGGAAAAAGACTGAGTAACCCAATGGCAAGGGTACCTGGCGGAGAGGGTGTCCTCCAACTAACCTAATTTATTTTTATATATTAATGGGTTATAATTAATTATTTACCTTACCCATGTCTGTACCCACGTTAATAATCGTGCTTAAATCAGCGCTCCCTAAGATTTCAGTAGATCTAGTAGCTACAATATCCAAAGTAAAATCTAACCAATTGCATCAATTACGCCCGTCTCAATTCTCCCTTTAAACTACAAAGAGACGCCGCTTTTACCGAGTGGCGCCAACTTTGTGCGGCATAATAGAGACACTTTCATCGCATTCAGAGACTAGTTAGCATTCGTCTGACAACACTAATGTGACAATGCCAGACCCGATCTTAGCCTGAAACTCCGATCAGGCCTTCGAGCTTGACGGCATCATTGCGTAAGATCTCACTATCACCATCATAGGTGACATGACCCCGGTCCATGACCACGGTGCGGTCGGAAAAATCAAGTGCGACCCGGGTGTTTTGTTCGACCAGGATCATCGACATGCCGCCGCTGTCCCGTAATCGGGCCATGACGCGCATCAATTCTTCAACGATCACTGGCGCGAGGCCCTCTGAAGGCTCATCCATCAAAAGGAACCGAGGATTGGTCATCAGCGCGCGGGCGATGGCTAACATTTGTTGTTCGCCTCCAGATAATTGATTACCCATATTGCTGCGCCGTTCGATTAGATTGGGAAACAGCTCGAACAAGGTGTCGGCTGTCCATTCGCCGGGCCGAGCACCAATGTTTAAATTCTCCTCGACCGTAAGCGAGGGAAATATTTCACGCTCCTGTGGCACATAACCAATACCCATAGTAACCCGCTGGAATGACGGCGTCGCCGAGATATCGCTGCCTTCCAACTGGATGCTGCCATCATGCAAAGTGGTGTGGCCCATGATGGTCGCCAGGAGGGTTGATTTGCCGACACCGTTGCGGCCAATAACGCTGATGCTTTCGCCGGGGGCTAAAGACAGTGACAGCTCATCGAGTACCATGGTTTCGCCGTAACCGGCGGTGACGTTTTTAACTTCGAGGGCTGCTGTATCAGTCATGGCTGCCCTCACCTAAATAAACCGCCTGGACTTCTTCATTGGCGGCAATGTCATCGGGTGAGCCTTCGGCGAGGATGGCACCACGGACCAAAACAGTAATGCGCTCGGCAAAGCGGAATACCACGTCCATATCGTGCTCAATGATGAGAACGGCGATATCCTTGGGCAAGCTATCGACGGCATCCAGGATAATATGGCTCTCAGTCGTGGGCACACCAGCTGCCGGCTCGTCGAGCAGCAACACCTTGGGGTCGAGGGCCAGCGCGATGGCAATTTCAACCAGGCGCTGGCGGCCATAGGGGAGTTCGTGAATTTCCGTCAGCGAATCCTCTTCGAGTTTGAGGATGTTTAAAATCCGCACAGCCTCTTCCATCACGGCTGAATCTTTGCCGGCTGGGCGCACCAAACTTGTCGCAACGCCCATGCGTTCGGAAATGGCTAGATAGAGATTTTCGATCACGCTCAGTCCCATGAACAACGTATTAATTTGGAACGTTCGGGCGATGCCGTTCTTGACCCGTTGGTACTCGGCCATACCCGTGATATCACCGCCCGCCAGATATACACTGCCGGAACTCGGGCTAAGCGCGCCGGTGAGGAGGTTGATCAAAGTCGTCTTGCCAGCGCCGTTCGGACCGATAATGGCGTGCCGTGCCCCGGGTGCTAGGGCAAAATTGACATTGTCGGTGACGGCAAGGGCACCAAAGTTTTTTGCCAGGTCACGGGTTTCTAGAATCGGCTTGCTCATTGGCTGCGGTCTTTCCATTTTTCACCGATATCCTCAAAAATGCCGTAGAGGCCGCGCCTTGCAAATAGCACTGTCAGAATGAGGACGATGCCGATGGTAAGTTGCCAATAAGGCTGGTTGGTACCGAGAATTTGCTCGGTGAGGCTTTCCAAAATCTTAAATACAGTGGCGCCGATAAATGCGCCATAGAGCCGCCCGGTGCCGCCGAGAATAATCATGATCAAAACGTCGCCCGAGAGCTCAAATGCATAAACACCGGTGGTGACATTGCCTTGGACCTGAACCCAAAGCGCCCCAGCAATGCCGGCAATGGCCGCTGAAATCACATAAACCAAGACTTGGCGCTGATGCACCGGCGTGCCGATGGCGGACATGCGTTTGGTGTTTTCCCGGATACCGATCAGCATCCGTCCGAACGGCGCGTGAACGATGGTCCGGATTAACAGGAAGCTAAGGAAAAGCACAACCAGCACATAGATATAGCTACTGGTATACCAAAGCTGGTCTATTTCAATGAGGCCGAATATCTCGGAATTGGTGAAGTTGATGCCGTCAAAGCCGCCGGTAATTTCATCGAAATCATTGGCGAGCTCTCCCAGCATAATGGTCACGGCCATGGTCAGGACCAAAAGCGTTAACCCGGCGGTGCGCAGCAGCACCCAGCCTGATAAAAAGCCGAGTACAGCGGCGCCGATGGCGGCCGCGACCAGCCCAATAAGGGGGTCCGGAATATTATTAGCTGCTAAAAGGGCTGTGATATAAGCCCCGGTGCCAAAAAAAGCGGTATGGCCGAGCGAGATGATTCCGGCATAACCGACGATCAGGTCTAAGGAAAGGGCAAACAGGATCATCACCAGGATCTGGGTCGCCAGCAATCGGTAGCCCGGCAATAGATAGAAAACAGCGATGGCAATGACCCAGGGGAGGACTTCCGCCCAATGAAAGCGATGACGCGTTTGCAGGAACTTAACGGCTTCGGCTGTTGCTGCCGTGTCGGCTCCGGTGATGGCGGTCATACTATCACGCCTTTCCGAAGAGCCCTTGCGGGCGGATCAAAAGGACAAGGATGGTCACCGCGAAGATGACAAAAGCGCCACCTTCCGGAAAATAGAACTTCCCAGCAAAATCGATAATGCCGAGAATGAGAGCGGCGAAGAATGTACCACGAATATTACCGAGGCCGCCGACAGCAACCACGATGAGAAAGATCACCAGATATTCAAAGGCGAAGACCGGCTTGATGCCGCCAAGGATTTGGATGCCAAGGCCGCCACCAAGCGCTGCCATGCCGCTGCCGAGGGCAAAGGTCCAGGTGAAGATGCGGCCCGTATTGATGCCGCAAGACTCGGCCATGCGCCTATTGTCGACCGCGGCCCGAATTTTAGCGCCGATGCTGGTTCGCTCCAAACCGTAGAACAACCCCGCGACAATTACGGCGCCGGCGACAATCATAAAGATGCGGTATTTCGGAAAGATATTAAAGCCGAGATTGATACTGCCTTGTAAATATTCCGGCATTAGAATCAAGTGCGGGTCGGGGCCCCAGATAAATGTCACGCCTGCGATCGATACAAAGACTAGCCCAATCGTCAGCAGCACCTGATCCAATTCCGGGCGGCGATAAAGATGGCGATAAAGAAAGCGCTCAAACGGAATGCTGAGGAAGGCAACGACGATAAAAGCTATCAGCAGGGCAACGGCAAAAGGCACATTCATCTGGCTCACCAGTGTCACGGTCACATAACCGCCCGCCATGGCAAAAGAGCCATGTGCTAGATTGGCAAAGCCCATAAGCCCCATGGTGATCGATAGGCCTACTGATATGATAAACAATAACATCGCATAGGCTAGGCCGAAAACCAGGACCGTGGAAATTTCATTTAGAAATGAAGACATGCTTATTTTAAAGTCCGGTAACTTAAAAAGCGAGATAGATAAAAGATCTCAGGAAGGAACCAGCCGATGATGGTATTTCACACCACCGGCTGATTAATTACCCAAAGCGTCGGTATTACTAGTAAAGCTTTTTGCCGCATTTGCCGAGCTTGAGCTCCTTACATTTGTCCTTAACGGCCTCAAACTTCTGCTGAATTTCCTGGACCAGCAGGCCACCTTTTTGCCGTACGGTAGATATATAGACATTTTGCACAATATCACGCGTTTCAGGATCAATAGAGATCGGCCCACGCGGGCTGTTAAATTTCCAGCCTTTTAGCCTCTTCATAGCACCGTCCGCGGTAAGCTTGCTACCGTTGGCCGCCTTGATTGCCGCATATACAGCTGCCATACCATCATAGCCGCCGACACCGACAAAGTCAGGAACGGATTTTGCACCATACTCAGCTTGCCAGGTTTTGACAAAAGCTTGGTTTTCGGCTGATTTCAGGAACATGTTGTAATGGGACGCTGTGACCACGCCAACCGCTGCTGGGCCCATGGCCTGAAGAAGGCTGCTTTGCGTGATGTCGCCGGGGCCAATAAGTTGGACGCCTGCTTTGCGCATGGCAAGAGCTTGATAGGTCTTGGCAACTGCCGCTGCGTGGTTGCCGCCTGGCACGAAGACATACATGCAGTTTGGGTTTTTGCTTTTGGCACGTTGGAAGAAAGGTGTGAAATCTGGCACCTTAGCTGGGCCACCCATCGGAATTGCATCGATGACCTTACCGCCTGAAGACTCAAAGCCTTTTTTGAAAGCTGCGACGCTATCTTTTCCGGGAGGGTAATTCGTGTAACCGGAAACGGCTGTTTTGCAGCCCAACTTGCCGGCGGCGTGTTGGCCCATGATGTAGCCCGACTGCCACATGGTGAAGGAGACCCGCACCATATAAGGCGACATATTAGGAATGAAGGCAGTGCCCGCATTCATGATCACGACCGGCGTTTTGGATTTATTTACCAAAGGGGCAATCGACATTGCGTTTGGCGAAAAGATCAGCCCGGTGATTAATTCGACTTTTTCGCGGGTGATCAATTCTTGCGCCGCTGCCTTGGCGATGGGGCCGCCCGGACGCTTTGAATCACGCACGATCATCTTAACCGTGTGTCCACCAAGCTGGCTTTTATGCAGTTTCATGTAAAGCTTGGCACCGCGCTCCATTTGCTGGCCAAGTTGGGCAGCGCCACCGGACATTGGTCCAATAAAGCCGATTTTATACTCACGAGCGTCCGATTGGACCGCCGAGAGAGCTAGAATACCAGCCGCCGATAAGGCCGGAATGAGATATTTTTTCATTGTTAGTATCCTCCGAGTTGTTTTCTTTGTTTTAAATCATAAAATCTTTTAGTTCGACTACCTATCTGTTTAGTTGATCCTCAACATATTGCAATAGATTATAGGGCATTGTCCATACGCCATTATCAAGATCAAACTCGTCCATTCGGGCATTTAAGGCTTCGCTCGTTCTAACGAGGGTGCTGTCAGACAAATGCGAACTCGTCTCAGATTAGCGTAAATACGGTGGTTTTATGCAGCACAGAGTTGCTGCCACTCAATAAGAGCAGCTTGACGTTGAACCTTATATGTAACTCTAGGATTTAAGTGACGTTCCTTGTTGAAGTGATTGAAAACTGAAGCGTGGATTGAGACGAATTTTTGCAAACTTCGCATCCGCCTAAACTTCAACATGGCGTATTCTCGTCGGCGAAAAGGAAGGTGAGAGTTTTCACAGCGATTGTTAACCCACCGACCCGTTTCTTGAATACCTGCATTTCCGATCATTTTAAGTGCAGCACGATAAGATGGTAGTTTATCAGTTACGATTGATTTTGGATTGCCATATTTTTTCATGATTTTCTTGAGGAAAACTAGTGCTGATTTTCGGTCTCTGCGCTTGGATACAAAGGCCTCAAGAACCTCGCCCTCATGATCAACGGCTCGCCACAAATAGTGTGTCTCACCATTGATCTTCACGAAAACCTCATCAAGATGCCACTTCCAATTTGAGTGATTGGTAATTGGGTGCATACGTTTTTTACGAATTTCGCGTGCGAACATTGGGCCAAATTTATTCCACCAATAGCGAACGGTTTCATGACAGATGTCGATACCGCGCTCGTGGAGAAGATCTTCTACATTCCGCAGAGAAAGAGGAAATCTGACATACATCATGACGGTGAGGTGAATAATCTCAGGTGACGTCTTGAAATAACGAAACGGATTGTGATTTTTCATCCTCAAATTCTATGGATTTAGGTGATCGACGTCAAAGTAGGTTTTCCTCTGACAGTGCCAAACGGATTGTTATTTTTCATCCGAGAAGGTTACGAATTTAGCGCTTAACCGTCAAAACCAATTTTCCTCTGACAGTGCCCGAACGTCACATAATTGATAGAGAAAATTTCAAGTTGCAACGCAATGCCGCACTTGTCGAATAGCAGCAGCTTTGTGCTGCATATATTCCCATTATTCACGATACACAGAGACGAGTTCGCATTCGTCTGACAGCACCTGTTCATGGATTATGGCCCTGCAAAATCTAGGATTGATTCAGAAGGTCGCGCGGCGCAAGAACTGGCATCGATAGAAGTATCTGAGCCATCCCTTTTCCCCAAGGATCGTTGCGCAAAGAACCGGCAACGCCGCCGTCCAAGGCTTCCTCGCAGACAAAGTTCATTGCATTGATACCGGGCAGGTCAAATCGGGTGACCTTTCCTTTAACCAAATGGGATAGATAAGAAGCCACGTTGTCAGCCGTGAGTTGATGCCGCAAATATGGCAAGTAGGCCTCTTGGCGAGCAATGATTCCAATATTGCAAATGTCTCCCTTATCACCGCTACGGCCATGCGCAAGCTTAATCAGTGGAACCTCTACCGCATCTGGGCCGGGAGACGTCTCGGCAAGAGAGTTCGCTAGATCGTCAGCCTCGACTACGTTGTCCCCATAACGAACCAAAATTACAGATTCAACGCCGCCCTGCAACAATGACAATCGGACACGATCTTTATTTAACAAGAATGAATAATGTTTGATATCCGGTGATATCTTAGGTCGCCCGGCGAACCCAGTGGTGCCCGGTGCCCAGGAGGTTGCCGCCGGTGCAATCTCGCGGGAAAATAACTCTAATGCCCGCCGATCGCGATGGGACACGCCGATATGCAATACTACTTCCTTGACTGCCTCTACTGAAGCATGAGGTCCGAAGCATGCTTCAGATCCTAATACTTCAACGTTAACGCCCCGATAATCGGCATATTCTCTATCCTTGAACACAGCTCGAGTACGAGCAAGAATAGCCGTCGCCGTCCGGTGAGCCTTAGCAACCGCATCAAATCCAATAATTGACAAACTCGCGACGCTTTTAAACCCGTCCTTATAGGTAACGCTGACTTTATAGGTATCTGTCGACGGTTTACCCCTGGCACCGGTGACCTCGACTTGGTCCGATTCAACCTGCTGCAGTCGAACTTGAGTGAAGTCACAAACAACGTCAGGCAATATATAACGGGATGGATCGCCAATCTCATACAATATCTGTTCCGCAATGGCCGCCGTGCTGACCAACCCACCGGTGTTCTCTGATTTGGTGATTGTGAAGCTACCATCCTCTCTTGCCTCGACAATAGGATAACCAATATTTTCCCATTCAGGAACCATTTCCCAATCGGTAAACAACCCGCCAGTCGCTTGACAACCGCATTCGATGATGTGTCCGGCGAGGCTGCCCTGCGCTAGTTTGTCCAAGTTATTTTCGTCCCAGCCAAACTCATGCATTAGAACTCCAAGCGTAACCGCACTGTCTACACAACGCCCCGTGACGACGATATCCGCTCCCTCATCAAGGGCTTGCTTTATTGGAAAGGCACCTAAATAGGCATTAGCGGAGAGAACTTCGGCTGGCAGCGAAACACCGCTTTGTATTTCCCGGACGCCCTCTTTTCGTAGCGTCTCAATCATCGGCCGGATATCGTCCCCGATTACAGCTGCAATTTTCACCGAAATACCCAGTTCGGCAGCCGCTGCTTCAAGGTCGGCGACACAGCCACCAAGATTAACGCCACCGGCATTGGCGATGACTTTTATGCCCGCACCGGTAATTTCGGGGAGCGAGGATTTTATGGTCTCAATGAAATCCAATGCATAACCATGGGCGTCATTTTTTAAACGGGCCGAGGACAAAATCGACATTGTAAGTTCGGCTAGGTAGTCGAAGACCAAATAATTGATCTTACCTTTGCCTACCAGCTGAGGAACCGCAACTGAGCTATCTCCCCAAGATGCGGACGCTCCTCCAATACGCACTGTTTTCTCTGACATCCCAGGCCCCTCGTTTATTTGTCGGTCCAGGACGGCGCGCGCTTTTCTCGGAATGCGGCTTGTCCTTCTTTTGCATCATCAGTAAGTGCAAACAGAGCAATCTGACTTTCACTAAAGGCCATGGATTCTTCAAACGGCATTGATTCCATCTTTTTCAATGTATAAAGACCGCGGCGAATAGCCGTCGGAGAAGCCTTCAATAATCGTGAAAGAAATGTTGCCACTTCGCCATCAAGATCGTCGGCCACCGCATTTATAAGGCCGAAACGCAAGGCGGAATCCGCGTCAATCGAATCACCCAATAAACACATTTCGGATAGGACACGCCGGGGAACCAGATGTTGTAACACACTCATTACCTGAGCAGGGAAAACACCCACCTTAACTTCAGGCAAACCGAAAACAGCATGTTTGGCGGCGATCACCAGATCGCACATGGCCATAAACCCCATGCCCCCCGCCAAACATGTTCCATTTATTCGCGCTATCATGGGAACGGTCGATTGCCTTGCCTGACGGAATAACTGCGCGGCTCCTGCATAAGGATTTGAATAATCCACGGAAAAAGGGGTCTCTGTCTTTAGGTCACCGCCGGCGCAGAACGCTTTTTCGCCAGCGCCGGTCAAAACCACCGCCCGAATGCCGACGTCGGCATTGGCCTCTTCAATCCCCGCTGAGAGACCGGAGATGACTTCGGCATTTATTGCATTGCGTTGATCAGGGCGATTTATCGTCAATCGCATAACATTATCCTGTATTTCTTGTATAACTTCATCGCTCATCGCGTGGTCCTCTCATAGACGGATAACAATATAATTTTCTATTTCACGGAAACACCTTCCGTTGCGGGATCGATTTCAACCAATACTTGGTGTATAGCAACATGCTGTCCGGCTTCGATATGGATGGCCGAAAGCACGCCGCCCATTGGCGCCTGAATGGGAAGCTCCAGCTTCATTGCTTCTAAAGTGAGGAGCAAATCTCCTTCATCGACGAGATCCCCCTCGCTAACCTTCAAGTCTCCAATGACTCCAGCCATTGGTGCAATTGCTTTTCTATTCGTTACAATATTTTGCTGCTCCGTTTGCTTGGTGTGTTTCCTGAAGACAAAGTTTGAACCAAACTGGGAAAGGTGAAGCGCGTCTTCACTCCAAATTACGTCGACAGGCTTCTCAAGTCTGTCGACGCGCAGCCAAGTTCTGTCGCCTTCCGACAAGACAGCTACCTCCACATCGTGTTCGTCACAATGAACGATATAAAAACCACAACTGGTTTCAGAGATGGTAGCTGTATAATTTTGACCGGCAACATCAAACGAGGTCGGTTCTGCCTTCCATGGGCGGCTGCGCCAACCGTGCATGTTGCCACCCCACAACTCGACATCGCGCCGGTGAAACAAAACACTGGCCATAGCAATGTCTCTGGCATCAGGTAGATTAACCGATCTCTCCAACAGCCCGTTATTATCAAGAAATGACGTGCTCATGACACCGTCATCAAAGGCAGGCACCGTCAGACATTCAATCAAAAAGGTCCTGTTCGTCTTGATTCCGGAAACGACAAAATTTTCGATGCCGCGCACAAGACGCCTGCCCGCTTCAGCTCGATCACGTCCATGTCCAACGACTTTAGCGAGCAAAGGATCATAAAATGTTGAAATGACGCTGTCCTTGAGGAGACCGTGATCAACGCGAATACCGACGTCGGACGGTGGTTGCCAGTCAACAATTTTGCCCGATTGCGGAAGGAAGTTGCTTTCGGGGTCCTCGGCATAAAGGCGCGCTTCTATGGCGTGGCCGTCGAAGTTTACTTGATCCTGGCTAAGCGGCAAAACTTCTCCGGCAGCCACTCTAAATTGCCATTCCACCAGATCAATGCCTGTCACCAACTCGGTTACGGGATGTTCTACCTGCAACCGTGTATTCATTTCCAAAAAATAGAACTCTCCGGAAGGCGCAAGCATGAATTCAATTGTTCCGGCACCGCTATACTTAATCGCTTTGGCTGCGGTAACTGCAGCTTGGCCCATGCTTTCGCGCAATTTGGAAGATAAGCCAGGAGCGGGCGCTTCCTCTATAATTTTCTGGTGGCGCCGTTGAATGGAACAATCGCGATCACCCAAATAAATCGCGTTTCCATAGTTGTCGCCGAAGACTTGAACCTCGACATGCCGAGGCATAACCAGAGCTTTTTCCAGTAGTAAATTGTCATTGCCAAATGCTTTGAGAGCCTCTGACCGTGTCACTCTTATGCTCTCACCCAATTGATCTGGGGCTTCCACCCACCGCATACCCTTGCCGCCGCCACCGGCTGTCGACTTTAACATAACCGGGTAGCCTATTTTTTCGGCCTCACGCATCAACGTGGCCTCGGTTTGATCATCCCCGTCATATCCGGGAATGCAGGGGACACCTATGTTCCTTAAGGTTTTTTTGGCCTCAGCCTTGTCAGCCATTGCTCGCATTACTTCGGCAGAGGGCCCAATGAAAGTTATTCCTTCTGCGGCGCATGCATCAGCAAAGTTGGCGTTCTCGGATAGGAAACCATAGCCGGGATGAATCGCCGTTGCCTCGGATAGTTTGGCTGCGGCGATAAGCTTGTCGATATCAAGATAAGATTCCGTTGCGGCCACTGCATTTAGGGGAACGGCAAAATCGGCAGTTCGCACATGCGGCATTTCACTATCTGGATCGGAATAGACGGCAACGGTACGATATCCCAGCGCTTGCGCAGTGCGCATGATCCGGATCGCTATCTCCCCTCGGTTAGCGACAAGTATGGTTTTGATTGGCTTCATATTAACCCAACATCCCCAATTTCTTGGAGATAATTTCGAGCATTATTTCATCAGTTCCACCGCCAATGGAAAAAACCTGGCAATCACGGTGGAAACGCGTTATCGGATTTTCATTCATGAATCCCATGCCGCCGTAATAGTGTAGGCATGCGTCCGCCACGACCCGGGACAGGCGGCCGGATTTTAATTTTGCCATGGAGGCCAATACAGTGGCATCGTTGCCTTCGCCTTGTTCCATCGCAGCGCGATAGAGCAGTGATCGCAGCATCTCTACCTCCGTCTGCAGCTCGGCCAGTCGAAACCGCACGACCTGATTATCGATTACACGCCGTCCAAAAGCTTGACGGGAGCTCGTATATTCAATGACATCGGCGATCGCCTTTTCCATTGGACGAAGTGTAACCGCCGCCGCCACCATGCGCTCTTCTTGAAATTGCTCCATCTGATAGACAAAGCCTTTTCCTTCTTCGCCGATGCGATTCCGCACCGGCACACGCACACCATCAAAGAAAATCTGCGCCGTATCCGATGACCGCAGGCCAAGTTTGTCCAGTTTGCGCGCAATAGTGACGCCGGGAGTGTCGAGTGGAAGGCAAATGAGGGATTTGGTTTTGTGCGTTGGTCCTTCGCTCGTATTGACCAACACGCACATCCAGTCGGCTTGAGTACCGTTGGTAATCCACATTTTGCCCCCATCGATGACATAGTCATCACCCTCCCTGCGGGCAGTCGTTTTTATCTGGCTGACGTCAGATCCGGCGTTCGGTTCCGAAACTCCGATGCAGGCGACATAGTCACCACTTATCGACGGGCGCAGGAATTCTTCGCATAATTCTGGAGATCCATGGGCGGCCAACGCTGGCGTCGCCATCGACACCTGGACACCAACGGCTATGGTAATGCCGACGCAATCGACCTCACCCAATGCCTCAAAAAATGCCAGTGTGTAACTGAATGGTAACTCAGAGCCGCCATAGGATTCAGGTTTATCAATACCCAGAAAACCAGCATCTGCGAGTTTCTTAAAAACGTCATGCGCCGGAAAGATTTCTTCCTCTTCCCACTTATCGACGAAAGGATTGATCTCAGTCGCAATGAGCTTTTCTGTAGATTGTATGATTGCTAAATGTTCCTCGGTATAAAGATTCATAGCCGACCTACTCCAAATGTGTTCGAATTGAGAGGTGCGCGATCCTTTTCCAGGCAAGTTGCGAGACAAAAAGCAAGAACCTTGCGCGAATCGCGGGGATCGATAATGCCATCGTCGAACAGGCGCGCAGATGTGTAAAGTGCCGCAGATTCTCGTTCGAACTGATCAATTAGTTTTTGTTCTGAGGCCTCCAATGCCTTTTTGTCGATGGGCAAACCTTTCCGCGTGGCTTTTTCTTCAGCTAAGATTGTCATGATTTGGGCAGCCTGTTCTCCCCCCATGGTGGCCACCCGATTGTTCGGCCAGGAAAAAATAAAACGCGGATCAAACGCTCGCCCACACATGCCATAATTACCGGCGCCGAAACTTGCCCCTATTTGAAGGGTGATTTGCGGTACGGTAGCATTGGAGACCGCCTGGATCATCTTTGCTCCATGCTTGACGATACCGCGTCGTTCAGCGTCCGTACCCACCATGAAACCAGTAATGTTATGCAAATAGATGATGGGAGTGTTCGCTTGGCACATTAATTGGATGAACTGCCCTCCCTTGGCTGCACCCTCAGCAGTGATGGGACCATTGTTGCCTATTACGGCGACAGGAATACCTTCTATCGCACCTTGTCCACAGACCGTGGCGGCTCCAATATTAGCTTTGAATTCGTGGAATTCGGAATCATCTAGCAGCCGGGCAAGAACTTCGCGTACGTCATAGGCTTGCCGGAAATTTACGGGTACTACGCCTGCAAGTTCATCGTGGGAATAACGTGGTTCGCGAAAATTTCGGTTCGGCAGTCGGCGATCACCCCAGTCGAGGGCGGCAAGTATACGGCGAGCGCAGTCGATTGCTTCTTGGTCATTCTCCACCATATAATCGGAAACGCCGGAGACGGTCGAATGGAGCTCGGCACCCCCCAGTTCTTCGTCGGTTGCTATTTCTCCCGTCGCTGCTTTTAGCAGTGGCGGCCCTGCCAAAAAAACTTTGGCGCGATTGCGTACCATAATAACGTAGTCAGACAGTCCTGGCAGGTAGGCGCCGCCAGCGGTCGAAGATCCATGAACCACGCTGATTTGCGGCAATCCGGCGGCGGAAAGCATGGATAGATTCTTGAACAACTCCCCGCCCAGCGAAAATGACTCGAACTGATAGAGCAGATGTCCGCCTCCGGACTCAATCAAATAGACCACAGGGAGGTTGTTTTCCATCGCAATCTGCTGGGCACGAATCGTCTTGCGTACGCCTATTGGTACCAATACGCCGCCCTTAATGCCGCTATCATGAGCAATTACAACACAACGGATTCCACTTACGAAACCGAGGCCCGTTATAACGCACCCACCATTTACCTGATCGACGCCATCGTCATCAAACATGCCAAGTCCGGCAAGCGTAGACAGCTCCAAAAAAGGGCTACCTGGATCCAGTAAGTACTGAACTCTTTCCCGCGGAAGAATTTGGCCGCGTTGTTCAAATCGAGGCCGCATTGATGCCGAATTAGCCTGCACCTTCTCCTCTAGGGAGCGAACGTATTCCAATAGCGCGATCATCTCATCGCGGTTATTCGCATAGAGTTTGTTGCCGGTACTGATTTGAGACGTTAAAATTGTCAATTCTTGCTGCCCAAAATTTAAATGTTTCCGATGACAATCGCCGCATCTTTAGGCCTTGCCATTTAGCATTCAAAGTAAATTAATAAGTTAAATTCAATAGTTAATGAGCTTATTTCATCTTTTTTTTAAGATCAAGTATTATTTATTTTCCTGTATTACAGCCAATTTTTATCGGTTGTAGAAAAATGTATTCCAGAATATGGCAATAAGGATTTTTTAATATAGGTTATTTTTTTACTAACGAATATGGCTCATTATTTTTGTTGACTCTCACATGTGGGTAAGCATATAGCATTTAGACGATTATTTTTACCAGCTGATACTTTAAATGCTTAATTTGCCGAAATTGAAAGAAATTTAAATTTCGGAAAATTAGGAAAACTCTGGGTAACAAGGCTAGGCGATATAATAAAATAGATGGGAGAAGTGAGAATGGAGAGTGAAATTCTCGAATTTGGAATGGACGACAAAGAACTCGAAAGCCACCCGACAATTTATCGGCCGGATTTTCTTGTTGGCAAAGTAGCTGTAATTTCAGGCGGCGGAAGCGGTATAGGGCGCGCTGCAGCATGGTTGTTTGCTCGACTTGGCGCTCGGGTCGTCATATGCGGGCGAAAATTAGAAAAATTGAAATCCGTTGCGGCCAGCTTGAAAAAAGTGGGGCTCGAAGCACAACCTATCGTTTGCAATATCCGCGATGACGAAAGCATCGAAGCGATGTTCTCAAAAGTCGAAAACTTATTTGGTGGTTGCGACATTTTGGTTAATAGTGCGGGCGGCCAGTATCCTCAGCCAGCGATTGACTTCACTATTAAGGGCTGGAACGCCGTTATTGAAACCAACTTAACGGGTACATGGCTGATGATGCAGACAGCAGCTAGATATTGGCGTAAATCAAGTCGACCCGGTTCAATCGTCAATATTGTGACAGTTGTTGAAAGAGGTCAGCCGGGTATCGCCCATTCTTGTGCAGCCCGGGCTGGCGTCATCGCCCTTAGCAAAACGGTCGCCATCGAATGGGCACCCGATAAAATTCGAGTTAATTGCATTGGACCAGGCCCCATTGATACCGAAGGCCAGCGGGTATACACCGAAGAAACCCGCAACCGATCAGCCAGGTCTAATCCGATGATGCGTTTCGGTGATTCTTTCGATATCGCTGAAGCAATTATTTTTCTGGCTGCAGAATCCGGAAAATTTATTACGGGGGAAAATCTAATCATTGATGGTGGCAGTCAGTTATGGGGTGAATTTTGGGTCGGGGAAAAGCCAGAGTATTTTAAGTGATTTTAGCTGAAAAAAGTTTTCATCTCGGCACCCGAGTCTAACATCGTCGCAAGGATAGGAAATATGAACAAAGCAATAACAACAACTCGGCGTAGGGCAAAGCGTTTATCGCCGGAACAGCGCACGAGTGACATTGAAAAAGCCGCCCGTCAGATATTTTCTGAACGTGATTATGACGATGTTTCCATAGCCGAGATCGCTGCAGAAGCCAATGTTGCCGAAGGTACCATTTACAAATATTTCGAAAATAAACGAGATCTAATGATAAAGGTGCTTGAACATTGGTACCAATCAATGATTAGCGACTATATTGAGCATGTTGATGCAATCCAAGGTGCCCAAAACAAGATCCGCTACATTATTTGGCGCCATTTGAAATCATTGAAAGAAAACGCTGATCTGTGTCGTTTATCGTATAGCGGTTTAAAAAATACCGCTGAATATTTTGATAGCTCGATCTACGAATACAATCGAGAATATACAAAAGTTTTTGTTGACGCATGCCGCGAAGGAATAGCATCCGGCGAGCTGCGCCAGGATCTGCCTATTCCGTTACTACGCGACTTAGTGTTTGGCGGAGTTGATCACATTATCGTCGGATTCTTGTTTAACCAAAGGGATTTCGACGTCAATACCTCCACCGAACAAATCGTAGGTCTTTTGTTCAAGGGTATTGAGACGCGGGCCGATTTAGAGACTAAGAAGGTGGAATCACTTGAACAATTATCGGACTTAGCTGAACGATTTCAAAAATTACTCGATCGCGCCGATCAACTTAGTGGCGTCGATTCAGGAAGATAGAAACTTAAACGGTATCTAAATTTATTGCGAAAGGCATTGTAATGACAGAAATGCGCGATGTTCGGCTTGGGCAACGTGGAGACACAATAGAATATAATGATGATGGATCGATCATTCTCAGTTCACCAGAATTGCTAAAACCCTATGCACGCAATTACTCGGAACGTCTCAAATACTGGGCCGACGAAAAGCCGGATGCAACTTTTCTGGGCCAGCGCAATCCCGATGATGACGGCTGGATGACATTAACCTATGGCGATGCGTACAAATCAATTTTACACATCAGTCAGGGGCTCCTCAATCGGGGCCTCTCTCAGGTGAAACCACTAATAATTCTTTCGGGTAACGACTTCGAACATGCTTTGATGGGACTTTCAGCACTGTTTGTGGGGGTGCCATATGCGCCGTTATCGGTGGGCTACTCTCTCTTGTCCAAGGATTTCGCAAAACTTCGTCATTGTTTTGAATTGATTGATCCAGGTCTAGTTTATGTTTCAGATGGTGCTCTTTTTCAGCGTGCTATTGAATCAATTGTTCCCAGTGATGTCGAAGTAGTGGTCGGTCGAAATCCCTTGCCTGAACGGAACATGGCAACTTTTGAGCAACTCAAGGCCACAAAGCCGACCGATGCAGTCTATGAAGCAGCCGGAGCTGTTACTGGAGACACGGTGGGTCGCCTTCTTTTTACGTCAGGCTCAACGTCGATGCCCAAAGGCACGATAAATACGCATAGAGTTCTGTGCGCAAACCAGCAAATGATAGCTCAATCGCTTCCTTTTTTAGTCGATTCGCCACCAATTATGTGTGACTGGCTTCCCTGGAATCATACGTTTGGCGGCAACCATATGTTTGGAACTATTTTATACGGCGGCGGATCTATGTTTATCGATAATGGTCTTCCGGTTCCAGGGGGAATTGAGAAATCTGTGCGCAACCTCTCCGAAGTTAGACCCACTTTTATTGCCAATATACCGAAGGCGCTTGAGTTAATTTTGCCTTTCCTCGAAAAAGAAGAGGGTTTTAGAAACAATTTTTTTAGTCGATTAAACGGAATTTTTTATACGGCCGCTAGTTTACCAGAGGCAGTATTTAAGGCTTACCGAAATCTCTCAGAAATAACAATTGGAAAACGTATTTTTACGGTATCAGCATTGGGGGCAACTGAAACGGGGCCAGCGGTAACGATTTGCAACTGGGATACGCCGCAACTGGGTGCCATCGGACTTCCCATACCCGGAGTCAAAGCCAAATTAATCCCAAATCGAGGAAAGCTGGAAATCAGAGTAAAAAGTCCGTCGATAATTCCTGGATATTGGAAACAACCGGAAAAGACAGCGGAAGCCTTTGACGAGGATGGATGGTATAAAATGGGTGATGCTGTTTGCTTTATCGATTCTGATAATCCTTCCGAAGGCCTATTGTTTGATGGCCGGGTTGTTGAGGATTTCAAATTGTCGACAGGCACCTGGGTTAACGTTGCTTTATTAAGGATTTCCGCAACGGATATTTTTGCTTCCTTGATTAGTCAAGTCTTAGTTTGTGGCCATAGTCGAGATGAGATTGGGCTGGTCGTATTTCCGGATTTTGAATATTGCCGGCAACTTGCAAAACTACCTCAAGAGGCCTCGGTAAACGAGATTTTGTCAGCAAAAATGATACAAACATCCTTTCAACAACGCCTTGATTTGATATGTGCTCAAGGCACCGGCAGCTCTAACCGTATTGCTCGAATAATTCTCACTGATAAACCACCTTCCGATATTGAAGTTACCGATAAAAACACACTCAGCACAAATGTTGCGCTGGAATGTCGCGCTGAAGAAATTGAGCGACTTTATAGTGGCGAAAAATTAGAATTTGTTTTTAACGCTAAGCGCGACATGGTCCGAGAAAGGCAATAAAAAAGGTGCTGTCAGACAAATGCGAACTCGTCTCTGTATGGCACGGGGGTGCTGTCAGACGAATGCGAACTCGTCTCAGAGTATCATAAATACGGTGGTTTTATGCAGCACAAAGTTGCTGCCACTCAACAAGAGCAACGGTTTGAACGACGCCGAAGGCTGAATACCTTTGCACAGATGCGGCAAGAGACCCTGATATGATTGAGTGGGCGCATGGTCGGGCGATAAAATAGATGGAAAAATAAGGGCACTGTCAGAGGAAAACCCACTTTGACGTCGATCGACTAAATCCATAGAGTTTGTGGATGAAAAATCCCAATCCCTTCCGCTATTTTAAAACATCACCGGAGATTATCCGCATTGCCGTTATGATGTATGTCAGGTTGCGACAAATTACTTCTAAGTTCGCCCCCGGTTCGTCCCAAGGACCATCTTGAAGAAGTCCCATAAAACCACCTCGTTTTAAATAATTGAATATTTCAGAAAGACTATTTTAACGACGTTTATCTAAAGAGTAACTGCCACCACCATTCGCAACCAGAACAAGAAATCCACCCACGATCGCGATATTTTTCATGAACATTCCCATTTGTATTTGATTTGAAAAATCAGCATGAAAAAGGATCGCTGACAAAAGACAAAATCCAGCGAGTAAGAATGCAAATATTCGTGTTTTCCAGCCAACTATAACAGCCATTCCGCCAAATATTTCCAATGCAATAACAATAGGTAGCAAGTCCCCAGGAACACCCGCTGAATTCATGAAACCTACCGTGTTCTCATAACTACTAATCTTGTTCAAACCAGCCATAAAAAAGATACCCGCAATGAAAATACGTCCAATTGGCGCCATCAAACTATTGAATTTTGATACATAAGAAATTGATTCAATATTGGTCATGTTTATCCAAACCTTTATATATACTTGTTAAACCCACCTCTGATTTCCAGGTACCGTCGTTGAAATCTGCGAACGACGGTACCTGTTTGGTGATTATTTGTTAGACTTTTCTTCTTGGTATTCGATTTTCTTTTTCTGATAATCTTCCTCACTTAATGCATGCCATCCAACACAATATCCTGAAGGAGAACGTCCACAGCCACACTTAGGTTTATCATCTTTCATTTTTCTCTTTCCTTTATTTCAATGAAGAAATAGGTAGTATACTATTAATTTTAAGATGATAATATCATATTTAGTTATAATTTATTTAACTACAGGTTATTAATCATGATATATGATACTGGCTTTGAGATGATGCTTGAGGTCGCGAAGTATAAAAGTTTTACAAAAGCTGCGCATACCCTTGGTGTATCTGGAGCCGCGGTAAGTAAGCAGGTCAAGTCCCTAGAACATCGCCTAGGTCTAGTATTATTCCACAGGACTACACGAACAGTGTCGTTGACAGAGGCTGGCAACCAAATTGTTGAAGCACTCAGCCGCAGCAATGATGAAGTATCTGGTCTTTTAGAAAAACTCGCAGAGAGACAGGAGCGTCCTTCAGGCAAACTGAAAATTAACGCTCCGATGGCATTCGGCGAGAGTTTTCTTGTGGGTCCAATTGCTGATTATGCTTGTCTTTACCCAGATGTGATTGTTGATGTTGAATTCAATGATGAACGAGTTCATCTAGTTGAAGAAGGTTATGATTTAATTATACGCATAGGTACACTAGAAGACTCGGGTTTGATCGCCAAGCGACTTTGCGATTTTCCAACTCATTTATGCGCAAGCCCTGCGTTTCTTAAACAACACGGAGTACCACAAAAACCTGGTGATTTGCGCGGAATACCTGCTGTAATATACACAAAATCTTCTACTGGGCCATTGTTGGAGTTACGTGATCCTCGCGGTGTCGAATATACAGTACCTCTGACACCTGCAATCTTTACGAACAGTATCGCTATGTTATTAGAGAGCGCTATAAAAGGTATAGGTTTCGCGCAATTGCCATCTGTTTTTTGCCATAAATATATCGAAGACGGCATACTAAAAACGTTATTACCAAAATATACGTCTATGCCTAAAAGAGGAATTTATATCATCTATCCAGATCGAAGGTATTTGCCAATGAAAGTCAGATCATTTATTGATCTCGTGGAAAAGCACCTTTCCTAGAAAATACTTTAACTTAATATCTAGATATTTTTTCATAAAACTATTCGGTTTGGAACTATTACCGTTAGAGGGGGCACTGTCAGAGGAAACCTGATTTAACGCTATCGCTGCTTTCTCATAACCTTTGTGGATGAAAAATCCCTGTTAATCAGGGAAACAGGCCAAAGGGAACTGCCTAAAAACCCTAACTGAGACTATTGAGAAAAAGCCTGCCATTATCAAATGAGGGTGCGTCTCAGGTTCCATTGAGGAATGCTAAGTGCCCGGAAACTAGAACAAAATACAGGGAAAAAGACTGAGCAACCCAAAGGCAAGGGTAGCTGGCGGAGAGGGTGGGATTCGAACCCACGATACATTTGCATGTATACCAGTTTTCGAGACTGGCGCGATCGACCGGGCTCTGCCACCTCTCCGCTGTCTGATTAATTATTCGGATTCTTCCTCAAAGTCAAAGTAGTCTTTCAAACTAATGCATCAAAGACCCAAGAATAAATCAAGTTCACTATCAACTTAACAAAATAAAAAACCTTTTATAATTTAAAATTAAATATTCATGTTAGTCGTTGACACTATTTGGCCTTAACTTATCATAAATTCACTAATAACTCTGATAAACGTTGCATTCATTGTTTGGTGAGTAAAAATCGTGAGAAAATAATATGGTAGAAGAAATTCAAACTGCGGCAGCCAAACTATGGCACGTAGAACTAGAAACAACGGTTGGCGGATCTGGCGTGAATGCCGTTGATGTGATCGTTGTTGACCTTAAAACAAAAGCCGGCCTTACTGGTCGCGGTTTCAGTTATGTTTTAGGCTCTACAGGCCGTACCGCCACGATCGCAGCTAGAGAACTAATAGAAAGTTTTATCATAAACAAGCCCCTACCTCATCCCGAGTTACTCGCCAAAGAAATACGCCAATCATTTAACCGAACTGGCCGAGGACCCAACGTAATTGCTCAAGCAGCTATAGACACCGCCATATGGGACTTGTACGCAAAATCATTAGATTGTTCAGTTGGCGTTGCCATGGGAGGGAAGGCTCGTGAAGTCCCGGTTTATGGAAGTGGTGGATTCAATACCATACAAAGCCCCGAAGAAGCTGCTGAACAAGCTCAATCCTATTTAGAGCGAGGCGTAAGAGCTGTAAAACCCCGGGTAGCTGGAAGCCTAAAAGATGAAAAAGTAATTGAAGCCGTCAGATATGTCATTGAGGGTAAGGCTGACCTGATGCTGGATGCTAATGAAAAATGTGATCAAGCTTCGGCAATAAGACTAATGGAGGTAGCAAATAACAACGGAGTTCTCTTTGTTGAGGAACCCCTTCCCGCTCAGAATTTATCGGGATACCTTCAAATTTCCAAACGGACATCCTGCGCTATAGCATTAGGAGAACATCTCCAGGGTGTGAGTGAAGCCTACCCTTTTATGGCCGATGGGATTTGTAATATTATACAACCAGATTTAGCAATGATGGGAGGCCTAACCGAATGTCTGCGTATTGTCCGTTATGCGGAGATCATTGGAACTTCGGTTGCCCCTCACTTTTTACCACATATATTCATTCACCTTGCAGCCGTTTCTTCAAATATAACTTGGTTGGAAGATTTTCCTCTTCTGGAACCTATTTTTGGTAATCCTCAAACCTTTAATTCGAATGGCATAATGACACTTAACGGATTACCCGGCTTGGGTTTAGAATGGGATGAAGATGCTGAGAGGCAATACAAAGTTGATTTTTAATTAATAAAACATCACAACAAACCTAAATAAAACTACTTGTGGGGATTGAACCTTGTTGCGCCTATACGAATATCCAAATTCTGTATGTTGTCAGAAAGTTAATTTAGCATTAGCTGAAACAAACTTAGAATGGGAGCCTGTTACTGTCAATTTAGGTAAAAATGAACATTATAGTTCAGATTACCTAAAACTGAACCCAAAAGCAGTGGTTCCTACTTTAACACATGATGGGTCAACAATAATTGAATCAACTTTAATTTGTGAATACTTAGATGAAATTTCTAAAGAAAAAAAACTTACGCCTGATACACCATTAGGACGGACCAAAATGCGAGGCTGGAGTAAAGCCGTTGATGAAGGACTTCATGACGGTGTCGCCGATATTAGTTTTTCGGCCATGTTTCGAGAGCGAATGAAACGAATGCCAGAAGACAGGCGTCAACAACGTTTCGAAAATATTGGCGATCCGAAACGCTACGATAGAGGAAAAACAACTTTCGATTCTGGGGTTGCATCTCCCTTCGTCAAATACGCCGTTTATGCATTCGAAGCTACATTCAAAAATATCGAAATAGAACTTAGCGATGGAAAAGACTGGCTTGTCGAAGGGAAATATAGCCTAGCAGATCTCGGCTTAACTCCCTATCTCGCACGCCTGGAATATCTTAATCTATTAGAAGTTTGGCTTAGCAGTAAAAAGTATACCCAGAGTTGGTGGGAGCGTATAAAAACTAGACCTAGTTTTAAGAAGGCTATTTCGGATCCACTGACAAAAGATGAAATTGGAGAAATGGTGGCTTCAGGAAGTAAAATCAGGGATCAGATAACGCTAATTCGAGATGGACTACCAGTCCGAAATTTATAGACGCAGAAGCAGTGAATTAATAAAATAAATAGCGCGTAGAATTAGACCAACAGCCGACCTACATAACCCTCACCCTATTTTAACACATCTTAAAATCAAATGACCATATCTCGTTTAGATACAAAATGCTGGCGCATAGACTAAATATTCTCAAGGCGCTAATGGATTTATCAAAAACCGTTATGAGGGTTGAATGCACTATTGATCGGAGCTTTCGTTTCCTTAAAGCTTATATTTCCAGCAGAACAAAAGTCTGCCAAGAGCGACCACGAAATTTCCTGACAGTCCCGTAGATAGAGGTGCTAGACTAACCAACACGCCCGGCAATTTCCGCCGAATCTTTTGCATAGCGAAAGGCGCGGAATACCCAGTTCGCATCTTCCCCGGTAAACATCTTACCCAAATAAGGTGAGATATATTCCCAGACGATCTCACCCCCCGGGGTAACCTCAAATAAACGACCCCAAAGACCTTCGCAAATGAGAGTGTTGCCGGACGAAAGCCGTTCCTGGCCGCTAATATGATGGGAATAGAAGTGACTAGCCGGATTGCTTTTATAGATCCAGACTTCTTCCTTGGTTTCCGGGTTGATTTCAATAATTCGAGAGTGCTGATGGCCTTCATAGGTATTCGAGCCGTTGGCAAAGAGGATGATATTGCCGTTGTCGAGCACCTGGCAATCATGCTGGCCGCCCCAACTAAAATCAGTTTTTTCCCATTTTATCGCTTTGGTTTCCCGATCAATGATTGCAACTGTATTAATGTGGCGCAAGCTAACCATGACATCACCATTGGGCAGCGGAAAGGTAGCGTTGAGCCAGCAAAATACACGAAGCCCGGTCATCGGATTTATGGGATACTTTTCAATGTCCATACTGTGGGTGGACCACTGCCAAACCGTATTACCGTCAGGGTCCACTTCACGAACATAATCATTGTATAATCCATCTTCAGGGAACGAAGAAGGCCGACCGCCAGTCACCAGAGCAGCTCGGTCTTCGGGCATTTTTTCCCAACCGGCATATAGTGTATTACCATTTTCCAGACGCCTCGCGTCATGATGCTGAAACGGATCGATAAATTCATTAATGACGTTACCATCCCAATCTACTTCACGCATTAATCCACCCTGAGCGCCACCTGGAAAAGTCACTCCCCCTTCGGATTCGACAGCGTAGAAGAGATTACCGTTAGGCAGTAGCCGAGCGTAGCCGCCAGGATTACCCGGCAAATCCCACTGATGAACGACATTGCCTGCCATATCAATGAGAAGCGTCTCCTTTCTCCATAATGGTGAAAACAGAGTAAAGCCATCGGTTGCTTGAGATTTATCGTATAGTGTGACGCCGGTTTGTAAAAGTCTCATAGTCCTAACCTCGTTTTCCCCAAAATACCAACTGTATGAGCAGTTGATGAGGTGGAGACTAAACCATTATTGGCTAGCTTAGCAAAACAATTTTATTGGAATTGGACTACTTGTTGAAACTCCAGCATTAGAGCTACTACACCCTTTTAAATATGCTTGATCTGACGGTCTAAGAGACAGATAATATATCTCGAAAAAATAACAGACCCCCGTTCATGCACACGCATCCTATTTTGAAAGATGCTGTTAGAACCGGCTTTTATTATTTAATTAATTATAGGAGCCGAGTTGTTTGAAATACCTACCAATTTACTTTCGTTTGAGCTAACAATTGCGTTTCTTTGCTTATTCTTTTGCGCGATAGTACAAGGTTATTCAGGGTTTGGTGGTGGATTAATGATAGTACCAATCATGGCGCTTTTATTTGGTCCAGTAACAGGAATTGCGCTGGTATCTATTCCTTTTTTCTTTGGGATGCTGTTTCTTATTCCTCGTGCTATAGGTCACGTAAATTGGAGAGAGGTTCTACCCCTGGCATCCATAAGCTCCATCGCAATTCTTATAGGACAAATTTTTCTACTATCAGCAGATGCAAGAAATTTAAAAATCGCCATGGGCATTTTTATTATTATTTTTGCCATCCTGTTTCTTCGGAATTGGAAATATTCTGGAAAAAGAAACTTTATGACAAGAGGGTTGGTTGGAGCTGCTGCAGGCAGTGTAACAGGTGCATTTGGGATCCCCGGTGGTCCGATAGCGGTAATGTACTATCTCTCTGCTCCAATCGAGCCGAAAGAACAGCGCGCTAATATCGTCTTAACCGGATTCATAAATACTATAGTATTCATTATGGGTTTTATTTTTCATGATGTTTATAACCAAGTATCAATAATTGAGAGTGGTAGTTTAGTTCCAGCTTTTATAGTCGGATCTATTTTAGGCCAATATTTATTTAATGTTGCACCAGCCAAGTGGTTTAATAAAGTCAACTCTGTAATGCTTTTGGTGATCGGTGCAGTTATCACTGTGTTGTAAGGTTTTATCACAAACTTCGATGAAGGAAGTAATTTTCTACATGAAATTTATTTATGGTTTAAGGCTTAATCCAATAGTGGGCCGCGACGAGGCTCGCCACCTGGTAATTGAAAATGGATGTCGTGGGCGTCGGCAATACGAACGACTTCATTAGGATTTGGAACGTTGTGGATCGCCTTGAATAGATCGAACGTTTTGTTGGTTGGTTCAGCCCAAAAAATTCCTTTTGCCGTTTCCCCAGAATTGTTGAATAAAGAGTGGGTTACATAACGTGGAAAAGCAATAATTTCTCCAGGGACCGCGTGACGCTCCTCGCCATCCAGTACCATATCTAATTCGCCTTCAGTCAAATACAGAAATTCATCCTGGGTCGAATGAGAATGCGGCGGAATGAACGTCTCTTCAGGTATAATTCCTTCCCACCAGAACCGCTCCTCATCAAGTTGTTTAGGAATATAAATTTGTCCCATAACGTTCCAGACCATACCACCAATAGGCTTTGTGTCGTTCAAAATATGATCAATCTCTTTTGCAGTCACAGACATGTTCAACCCCCTTTTTTAAGTTTATTTTGTGCCTTACTCCAAACAGGATTAAAAGTAGCAAAAATTGGTTTCGGCTTCCAACCTTTGCGTACTTCGGCTAACTCCTCTTTATTAGAGTAGCCAATCAAGATGCCAGCTTCTGCGATGTTTCGCTGCACATCGGTATTTTCAAGCATTCCATCTGTTATAGTCACTCGTTGGCGCGGCTTCAATGCCCATTCAAATAATAATCGATCAAGCCTAATTCGCTCCTGCTCAAATTCTGGATCATCTCCAAGGTCATTGAATTCGTTGGGATCCACCTCAAGATCGAACAGCATTGGTCTGAAGCCATTGGACATAACATACTTATAACGGCCGTCAAAAACCATACGGAGCCAGCACTCACGGGGAGGCATGTCGAGGTCCATACGAGCGTTCATAAAGGCATAGTCATATTCGCTAATCACGTACGTACGCCAGTCATCTGGTTTTTCGTCATGAATTAGTGGTTGAAGTGCGCGACCATCTAGGATGTGGGGCTGAGGATATCCTCCAACAGCCTGCAATATTGTCGGTACAAGATCGATCGCCTCAATTAACTCATTGGAGGTCGTCCCGCGTGTTTTATCTGCTGCCGGACTTGGATCATACAAGATGAATGGAATTCGCACACTTGGCTCATGAAATAAGTCTTTCTCTCCCATCCAGTGATCACCGAGATAGTCGCCGTGATCCGAGGTAAAGATAATCATTGTGTTATCCATCTGACCTCGTTCTTTCAAAAAATTGATCAACCGCCCAATTTCATCGTCAATTTGCTTGATCATACCCATATAAGCCGGCAAAACCGAATTACGCACTTCATCACGGGACATGGCCTGAGAAATCTTGAGCTTCTGAAATTCACCGTAGACAGGATGAGGGTTATCTTTTTCACTTTCATCCCGCACTATTGGCAGTGCATCATCTGGACAGTACATATCCGAATAGGGGGCCGGCGTCATATAAGGCCAATGTGGTTTGATATAGGAAAGATGAAGGCACCACGGCTCCTCGTCCGCCTCAGAGATGAAATCCATAGCTCGGCCTGTTATGTAGGCCGTCTCCGAATGCTCTGCAGGAACCCTCGCCGGCAAATGGGCATGCTCGAGGTACCATCCCGAGAGGAGTTCACCATCTGGCCCCTCGGCAGAGTTTGCCCAATCCTCCCATGGATTTTCTCCGCCGAAACCTTTTCCCCTAAGATACTGGTTATACTTTGGATTAGGATCGTGACTCGAGCTGGGGTGCACGCCGTCATCCCTCTCAAAGGGCTCAAACCCACACTCCGAAGCAAAAACGCCCTCAGGAGATTTTGCTTGGATACCAAGGCGGGCCATACCCATATAGTCAGCACGCATGTGTGTCTTTCCAACCAGCGCCGTGCGAATACCAAGAGGGCGAAGGTGATCACCTAGCGTTTGCTCTCCGATACGTAGAGGCACGAAGTTCCAGCTTGCTCCATGAGAATTAACATAACGGCCGGTATAAAAACTCATACGAGAGGCACCGCATACAGGCGACTGACAATAGGCGCGATTAAACTGGACGCCACGGGCTGCTATTCCATCAATATGAGGCGTCTTTAGGTTAGGGTGGCCATAGCAGGATAAATAATCCCATCGTAGTTGATCACACATAATGAACAAAATATTGGGAGGATTTGCCATATTAGATTACCTCAGTCTTATTTTTTTGAGTTTGGTTCAATTTATTTAATTCAGTACTCACCTTACCTTGATCAGCCTTCATGGGCGGATAGGAGAACGTATTTCTCATAATGAAGCTGGCTTTGCGAGCGAGCCAAATTCCGTTACATGTATTCCTGTTTCAATTTTCCGGCGCTTAACGTACGCGCGAAAACCTTCTGCTTGACCATCATTTTCCCAGTTTACAAGTGCTACTTGATAACTCGAATGCAATTTTACCTGGTCAAACCAACGGGTTAAATTGAGATAGCGGTCTAACGGCCAGTCCATCAAACTCATTCTATGAATATTTGGCATCCAAGCTATATCAGCTAACGACATTTTCTCACCAGCAATCCATTTTTGATTTTTTAGTATAGTATCTAATTTTGAAAAATAAACATCGGTACGATTTACAGAGTCATCTAATTTCTCTTTTGAAAATATATTTCCTATCTGCCATTCTTTTATAAACGTAACCAAGGTTTGATTGTTATGATTTTTAGAAAAGGCTTCTAATTCTTCTGAAGACATTTTTTTTCGAGGCCTAAATAGAAACTCATGGGATAAAAGCTTTAAATCCGCCTGGGCTTTATCAGCCAAGATTAGCCAATTACTCATGGTGATCTGATCTTTAGTATCATTTGGCTGTAAAGAAAATTTAGAATAATTTTCATCTAAATAGGTAATAATGTCGCAAGATTCGATCAATAATACACCATTATCTACGAACGCCGGAACAAGACCATAGGGGTGGATAGCTTGATATTCGGGCGTCGCGTGCTCATTTTTTGGTATACTAATGATATGGCTATTCCAATCCAGATTTTTTTCTTCAAGCGTTATACGAACTCGTTGAGAACAACTTGACAGTTCGCCATGCCAGAGATGGAGGCCTGCTAGATCTTTGAGTGATTTATCACCCGGTTCAATTAGAGGCATACTCTATTCCTTGTGTTTTACTTAATAATTTGAACCCAATTCATGAGGCGATCAATTGCTATATTTTCACTACCTTCGCAGCCGTAGTATAAAAGGAGAGCAAGGAAACAATTAGAGGATTTAAGCTAAAGCCTCTTTCAAAGCAGCCAAACAGGCACTGTTGTCCTCCTCGGTTCCAACTGTAATACGGATAAGATTTTCATAACCGGCATCCGCCCACGCATTAATTTGGATACCCTTCTCAAGCATCAGCTTTACCATCTCGCGGCCATTACCCGATATGGGTGTCGACACAAAATTGGTAACAGACGGAAACGGATCAAGACCCAACCCCCTCAATCCTTCAAAGATTTGATTTCGGCCAGCAGCAATCTGAGTTAAAATAAAATCGAGGTAATCAGTATCGAGGAGGGCTGCTTCGCCAGCATATTGCGCCAAAAGAGGGACGTTGAATACGCAGGTTGTCTTTTGAAGCGCCTGAGCGAGATTTTCATCACTACACAGCGCGTAGCCAATCCGCATCCCCGCCATTGCGTATGCTTTAGAGAATGTGAATACAGTAATCCAGGGACCTTTTCGGGTTTTTAGAATTTTTAGAACATCAGGACCACCTGCATGAATGCCAAAGTCATAGTAGGCCTCATCGACACAAAGAAGTACATCCTCCGGCACACCATGAATAACTTTCTTTAATCCAACTTCGTCCACCAGACGCCCACTTGGATTATTGGGTGTGATTAAAAAAACAATTTTTGTATTTTTATGTATCGCATTCAAAATCCCATCAGTATCAACATGACCGTCGGGTAAATTCTCAATCTCTGACACGTCAGCCTCGAACGCCGCCACCATCGATTTATAACCCCAGAAGGTAGGAACAGGCAGAACAAGCCCCTGTCCAGGCGAGAGGGATAGATCGATGGCACCTTTTAAAAGCTCTTCACTGCCATTGCCCCAGACAATACAGTTGTTATCGACACCCGTCCGCTCAGATATAATGTCACTGAGACGTGGGCATTGAGCATCAGGATATAAATTAACCGAACTTAAATTATCCTGCATTGCCTTAATAACTTTAGGTGATGGCGGATAACAACATTCGTTCAAGCCCATGGCGCGGATTTTTGATGTGTCTAATCCATTATACCGCAGTGCCCCATTCGTAGGAGGATCAACTTTTTTAGGGGCATCCTGGAGCGCTTTTCGAATATAGGGAGTTGGATTGTAGACGTTATCCATTAGTAATTCCTTTTGAAATATTTTTTATAAATGGTGTAATACCTGGCCAATAAAATTTTGAGCACGTTCGGATGTCGGATTATCAAAAAATGCATCCGGCGTATTTTCTTCTATAATCTGACCTTCATCCATAAAAATTACGCGGTCAGCAACCGTTCGGGCAAACCCCATTTCGTGCGTTACTACCAGCATGGTCATACCTTCCTGCGCGAGGTCTACCATCACATCAAGAACTTCTTTCACCATTTCAGGATCAAGGGCAGACGTAACCTCGTCAAACAGCATAATTTTAGGTTTCATACAAAGCGAGCGTGCAATGGCGACGCGCTGTTGTTGGCCACCAGATAATTGACCGGGATATTTTATTGCCTGATCCGCGATTTTAACCCGTTCGAGATAGGTCATCGCCACTTCTTCTGCGTCACGTTTGGGTAGACGCCGTACAAGATGCTGGCCAATAATAAGATTCTCGAGCACCGTCATATGAGGGAATAAATTAAAACTTTGGAATACCATACCTACTTCTAGACGGATGGAGTCAATATTCTTAACGTCGTCAGTTAACTCAATATCATCAACGATAATTGTACCTTGCTGATGCTCTTCAAGCCTATTGATACAGCGTATTAACGTTGATTTACCTGAGCCAGACGGTCCACAAATGACAATCCGTTCCCCTTTTTTAACCTGCAAGTCTATATTGCGGAGAACGTGAAAATCGCCATACCACTTGTTTACGGTATTAAATGAAATAATCGGCGTTTCAGACATTTTAAATTCCTAGTTAACTCTAGTTATCAACATTACTTCTATTCTCAAGCCGTTTCGAATATTTTGACATCCCAAACGTAAAAACAAAATAAATCATCGCAGCAAATACGTATCCAGAAGTTGAAATATGTGGAGGGCCAAGCCAATCAGGTGTTTCCAAAGACAAATGAATGATGCCCAAGAAATCGCTAAATCCAACTAATAAAACTATCGTTGTCTCTTTGAATATACTGATGCAGGTATTCACAAGTGCGGGAATTGAGTTACGAATAGCTTGCGGTAATATTATATAACCCATCATTTTCCAATAGGAGAGACCAATGGCACGCGATGCTTCAAACTGGCCCTTCGGAATGGATTGTAAGCCACCTCGAAAAACTTCCGCCATATAAGCTGAGTTAAAGGCAGCAAAAGCAATGAAAGCTCGAACTACAATATCAACCTTACCACCACCTGGCACAAAAAGCGGAAGGAGTGCTACAAACATTACAATAACAACGATATGTGGCACGCCGCGCCAGAATTCAATAAATACTGTGCATACTTTGCTATAAATTTTTAAGTCTGACGTTCGCCCTAACATTAAAATTAAGCCGAGGGGGATAGATCCAAATATACCTGATGTAGCTATAGTAAGCGTTAGCAATAGACCACCAAAATTCTCTGGTGTAATATATTTAAGCCCCCAGAAACCTCCAATTAGAAATATATAGGCAGCAATTGGAAAGCCGATGAACATAGTCATCCTGATACGCATGGTTGACTTGCCGAAGGACCAGACAAAAGAAGCAATGGTAATAGCAGCTAAAACGTAGACAACATTTACCCGCCAATATAAGTCATTTGGATAAAGGCCGTAGACAAACAATCGCCAGCGACTTGTAATAAATGCCCAGCAGGCTCCACTACTATCGGGGCAGGCCTGTGCCGTTTCACCAAACCAAACAGCATTTATCAAACCCCAACTTAAAACAAATGCAACAAACTGATAAATGATCCAAAACAGGAGGATGGAAATTACTATATTAAACCAGCTCGAAAATAAGTTCTCTTTCGACCAAGCCAACAATCCAGTAGTCCTTACGGGTGGGGGCTGTTCTTCATGAAAAATTCTATTTACTGGGTCCATAGCTTTTCTTCTTATTTCCCTGGGATCTTCGTATAATAATTATAGATAGCCATCACAGTAGCTATAAAAAAACTAATTCCTAAGTAACTAACAAGTATAATAGCTTGCAATTCAATAGTTTGGCTAGTCTGGGTAGTCATGGCTCCATTCACAGCCCAGAATAAATCCGCGTACCCGATCGCACCTGCAAGAGCTGTTGACTTTGCCAAATTCAAATATTGGTTCGTTAGTGGGGGAATAATCAAACGCATTGCCTGAGGTACAATAATTTTCCGATAAGTCTGTATTTGACTTAGACCGATGGAACCAGCGGCTTCTCGCTGACCTTTATCAACGGAAAGTATACCAGCTCGAAGAATTTCTCCTATAAATGCAGAGTTATATAAGGTGAGCCCAAATAGCATAGCAACAAATTCTGGCTGCAACGCCATACCGCCTTCAAAATTGAAACGGCCAAATTTTGGAATATCCCATGTTACGGGAAAATCTAACAGCCACAAAACAATTAACGGCAAAGCAAAAATCAAACCAATACCGACAGTAAGAGCCGGAAACGGTTCTCCTGTATTTGTTTGTCGTCTTGTTGCCCAGAACCAGATCGTAATCGCCAATAAAAAGGCAATAAGGATTGACCAGAAAATAGCATCAGAACCCGCTTCAAAGACAGGTGTAGGGCTCATAAAACCCTCGATATTTAAATAGGCTACATCAAAAAAATTAACTGATTGCCGTTTATCCGGAAGCATTTTAAGAGCCGCGAAATACCAAAAAAATAATTGAAGCAAAAGAGGTATATTGCGGAATATTTCAACGTAAACCTCACCAGACTTACGAAGTAGGAAGTTTCCAGATAGCCTGGCCATGGCAACAAAAAAACCAAAAAACGTAGCAAATAAGCCAGCAATCACCGATAGAATAATAGTATTAGCAAAAGTAACTACGATCGCATCCCAGTTACTCGATGCCGTAGAATAATCAAATATTGATTGACTAATCGCAAATCCAGCTTCATCCGATAAGAAGCCAAAACCGGTCTTAATACCCAGCCTCTCCAAATTTTCTTTAGCGGTATTAATTACAAAAAAAATACCAAAGGACAGTGCGAACACTAATCCCCATTGATAAAATAGCGACCGAACACTGCCCTTACGCCAAAAGCTAAACAATCCAGTCATCAGGACAAAACTTCCATTAGTTTTCCATCAGTCTCATGAATATGAAATAAAAAGACTTAGAGCCCTAAACCCTATGTACTAAGGTCCAGGGCTCCAAGAAACTGCCTATGGATATTTTCGTTTTAGCAAAAGGCCTAACGGAAAGGTGGCGAAATTAATAGCCCACCTTTAGTGTGGAGTGTATTTTTCCCACGAGGCATTCCGAGACCATCCTTACCTAGATTTCGCTCCCAGATCTCACCATAGTTACCGACTGCTTTAATCGCGTTATAAGCCCAATCTTTTCCGAGGCCGATTTTATTACCAAACTTGCCAGTTTTACCTAACATGCGCTGAACAAATGGATTTTTTGAATTATCCCGCATGTCATCGATGTTTTTAGATGTAATTCCATGCTCTTCAGCGGCGATCAAAGCGTTCAGAGTCCAAACAACAATGTCTTTCCAAACTTGATCTCCATGCGGAACCATAGGAGAAATTGGCTCATTCGAAATTGTTTCAGGTAAGATCATATGCTCTGAAGGATTAGTCATCGAAGTTCGGCGAGCACCAAGACCAAATTTGTCCGTTGTGAATACGTCACAACGACCGGCATTATAAGCCTTCTGGGATTCGCCCATACTGCCAAAAGTAACCGCTTTGTATTTCATGCCGTTAGCGGCAGCAAAGTCGGCAACGTTTCCTTCGGTCGTAGCCCCTGATGAAAAACAAAAAGTAGCCCCATCAAGCTGTTTCCCACTGGTCACGCCAAGTTTCTTACGGACCATGAAACCCTGTCCATCAAAAACCATGACACGCGTAAAGTCTAGACCTGTTCCAACATCTCTGCCAAAAGTCCAGGTAAAACGGTGTGTAACAACGTCAACACTGCCCGCTTTCATTGCATTAAAGGCAACAGGCAAACTCATCTTTGTGGTTTTTATCTTCTTTGCATCACCAAGAACTGCGGCACCAATCGCATGGCAAAGATCTATATCAAAGCCAACCATCTTACCTTCTTTGTTTATAAATCCATAGCCCGGCAAACCTGGAACAACACCGCAATGAAGAACACCAGCTTTTTTAACATCCGCTAACCGATCGGCCTTTGCCACAGTCGCCATTATACCTAGCGAAGCAATTGCAGCTGACATTACGGTCAAGCGTCCAATTTTAGAATTAAGAAATTTCATTTAATATCTCCCAGTGGAATTGTGTAAATTTTTAAACAGTAGAATCTTAGCTGACATTACAATAATTTGACAATGAACTTATTACAAGTATTCTTTTGTTGTAAATACGCGTAACTGCATTACATTTATTGAACGCGAAAAAAAGCGGGCCCATGCTACAAAACGAAACGACGCCTTACATATCCGAGGATAAAGTGACAACGCAAATTCGTGCAATTTGGGTGCGTAATTTTTCTTGCATAAAGGAAACATTGCGTCAATTTAACCTCACGCCAGTGCAGTGGCGGGTCCTGGCAAATTTGCAGGAATTTAATGAACAGAACGTCTACTCCCTTGCAGAGCGAAGTTACACGAACCGCGCGAACCTCAGCCGTGATGTAGCAACTCTAGAAAAATTAGGCTTAGTCAAACGCAGCAGAGAAACTCGAGATCAACGTAATGTTCTAGTGACACTAACTAAAGCCGGTAGGGTTAAATTTAATCAAGTTAGACCCGCGGTTGAGCAGGAAACAAATTTCGTCCTTGAGGGCCTTTCACTCTTGGAAATTGAAACTCTGATGAAGTTATTAATTAAAGTAAAACATAACTCCTACCGTCAACACCCCATAATTCGAAATACTAATAAGGAAAAATCTAATGCTTGATTTGGCAAAAAAAACTGGTGGACAGATTATCGTCGACCATTTGATAAATAATGGTATTGACCGGGTATTTTCGGTGCCGGGCGAGAGTTTTTTAGGCGTTATGGATGCCTTATACGATCGAGCAAATGAAGTGCAATTTGTAAACTGCAGACAAGAAGGCGGCGCCGCATTTATGGCTGCTACCCTCGGTAAATTAACGGGAAAACCAGGCGTTTGTTTTGTCACTCGCGGACCCGGTGCAACAAATGCAAGCATTGGCGTGCATGTTGCCAAACAAGATTCTGTGCCAATGATTCTATTTGTGGGACAAGTTTCGGTATCGTCGACCCATCGGGAAGCTTTTCAAGAAATAGATATCCCCGCGATGTTCACGCCTCTCGCCAAATGGGCCGTACAAATTGATGATGTAGAACGACTTCCCGAGTTACTCACTCGAGCAATAAAGATTGCAACTTCAGGAAGACCCGGTCCGGTCGTCATAGGAATACCAGAAGACATGCAGATGCAATTGGCTAATGCACCTGAAGTAGTCCCTAACGTTCCGATAATTTCCAGCCCTTCCTCTGCTCAAATCAAGCAATTAGGTGTGTTGATTAGTGGATCACAGCAACCCGTAATTATGTTAGGAGCTTCAACTTGGAATTCAAAGGCCTGCGATCAAGTTGCAGAATTTGCCAAACAGCACGATATACCGGTTGTTGCGGGATTTAGATGCCAAGATAAAATTAATAACGATCACCCCAATTATATTGGGTGTATAGGCCCTGGAACACCACCTCATATAACCAACCTGATAAATGACTCTGATTTATTTATATGCCTTGGAGTCGAACTAAGTGAGATTGTTACTCAAGGATTCTCGCAATTTACCTTTCCAAGGATGAAGCAAACGTTGGTTCACGTGCATCCAGAGGAGGATGAACTGGGGCGGATTTATCAACCTGAACTCGCAATCCAATCTACTATGGCAGAGTTTGCAGCTTCGATAATGGATAAAAATTTCAAAGCAAGTACAAAAAAGACAGCAAACACCCAAGAGCTACGAGCACAGTTTGAAAAATTCGTTACGCCTTCAAACTGTCCTGGAGATGTTCACATAGGAGAAATCCTTAGCTGGTTAGACAAGCGACTACCTAACGACGCAATCGTATCATGTGGCGCTGGTAATTACACCCACTGGGTATTACGGTTTATTCAACATCGCCGTTTTGGAACCCAATTAGCTCCTCTTGGCGCGGTCATGGGTTATAGTGTACCGGCGGCAATCGCAGCTTCAATAGAATTTCCTGACCGCATATCTATCGCTTTTGCCGGGGATGGATGCTTTTTGATGAATTCCCAGGAAATAGCAACAGCAAAAATGTACGGCGCCAGCCCAATAATTATAATCATCAACAATGGGATTTATGGTGCCATTCGAATGCACCAGGAACGGGAATTTCCAACCCGCTCCATCGGTACTGACCTGGTAAACCCAGACTTTGTCGCCTATGCCAAATCCTTTGGTGCGAATGCCTATCAAATTACAAAAACAGAAGATTTTGAACAGGCATTCGAGACGGCTATTAAAAATCAGGGCCCGAGTATAATTGAACTTGTTGTTTCAGAAGAGGCTATATCACCCGCCTTCACTCTTAGCGAATTGATAGAAAAATCAGTACAGAAAAAGAATAAGGAAAACATATAAATGCCTGACAGAATTGTCGACCCAAAGCTGCTTCTCAGATCTGAAGTTGCCGATATGATACCCATTAAAGTGGGAGCAAAATATAATGCATTTTCTGAAGTTAAAAGTAGATTGAATATTGAACCTTTGAGAATGGGAGCTAATGAAAACCCATATGGCCCAAGCCCTCTCGTCGTTCAGGCAATCCAGAAAAAAATTACAGAAGTGCACCGCTACCCTGACAATACGTGTTACGAGCTCTCAAAAAAAATGGCTGCTTTCCATGGCGTAGAACCTGGTAGATTAATGTTTGATTGTGGTTCAGAATCTATAATGGCGAAGCTGATAAATTATTGTATAAAACCAGGTGACAAAATCTTAAGCTTCTCACCGAGTTTTCCATTCATAAATATAATAGGACAGGCAGCGGGAGCGGACCTTATTAGTCTTGCCCACGAAGATGATCTTAGTTTTTCAGTAGAAAAATTCTGCGAAGCTTTAGCTAATGGCGTTCGTTACGTTTATTTATGTATGCCCAACAACCCCACGGGCACATATTTTTTGGGACCAGAATTAGAAAAAATTATTGCCGCAGCTCACCCTGAAACACTCTTTATACTCGATGAAGCATATGTCGAATTTGCGGTGAACAAATCAGATTACCCGGACGCCATAAAAATCCTAGAGGCGGCCCAACAACCCTATATTTCTCTTCGCACGATGTCTAAAGCATATGCCCTTGCCGGAATGCGAATAGGCTACGCTATTACCTATTGCGAGGAATTTACAGCGTTACTTAAACCAGGTCCCGTTTTTAACGTCGGTCTGTTAACGCTTGAAGCTGCGATGGCAGCACTAGAAGATACAGATCATCTCGAAAGGTACATTAATATAGTGTCCAGTGAACGTACCCGTATTGAAAAAGAATTAAAATCCAAGAATATCCAATTTTTTAACTCAGCGGGTAATTTTGTTTGCTTATCGCTACCTACGTTAGAACAAGCTCAGGTGATTGAAACTAAAATGCAGAGTGTGGGAATATTTGTTAAGAGCCAGAAAGGACGCAATAACGAGGGCGTCGTTCGGATTACCATAGGCAGACCAGAAGACAATGATAAAGTTTTAGACAATTTGACACTTTAATTGAGATAAATAGTCTTATAATTACTTAATCTAATCTATATCAAAGAGAAAGTAGCGTAATTTAATTTTTATATGGGGCTAACTTAAGGTATGAAAAAACCAAATATTTTACTCTTTATTACTGACCAACAACGTGCCGACCACGTCGGCTGCTACGGTAATAAAATAGTCAAAACACCAAACATTGATGCTATCGCAGCCAAAGGGACGCGTTTCGATAAATTTTATGTCAATAATCCGATCTGTAGCCCCAACAGAGCAAGTCTGATGACCGGTCGCATGCCGTCGTCTCATGGGCTCCGTTATAACGGTGCACCTCTTGCGTTAACTGCACGAACATTCGTAGAAAGTCTGGCAGAAAGTGGCTATCAAACAGCGTTAATTGGTAAATCCCATTTGCAGAATATGAATGGCGGCGCCCCCGAATGGTTGCCATCAGAAGATGATTTTGCAGTTGATAAAAATGGTTTTCCACGCGAAGCTACACGGCATAATTTTGATACCCCAGATTATAAAAATGAAAATTCTCAAGCCTGGGAAGACGATCCAAATCATAAGATCAATCTACCTTTCTACGGTTTCGACCATGCCGAAATCTGTACGAGGCATGCCGACAGAACCGGCGGATCTTATCTACGCTGGATCGAAGAGAAATATCCAGATTATAAGTCTCTCCGTGGTCGCGAAAATGCCTTACCCGATAATCGTATTTCAACACCACAGGCATGGAGAACGGCCGTACCTGAAGAGCTTTACTCGACGGCATATGTAGGTACGCGCACGATAGATTATATAGAAAATCATGCCGCACAGCATAAAGAGAGCCCATTTTTCATCCAGTGTTCCTTTCCAGACCCTCACCATCCCTTCACACCGCCCGGTAAATATTGGGATATGTATGATCCAGCATCTATCCCCCTACCCGAATGGTTTAATGAGGGCATGTCTCCTATAACCCAACATTTACGATCAGAATTAGAAAACGGTACAGCAATCCGTGAAAGTCAAATGCCCTACGCTGTTACACGCAAGGAAGCCCAAGAGGCCATTGCACTTACCTACGGTATGATTTCTATGGTTGATGATTATATTGGTGAAGTTTTAGCGACCTTGGACCGGCTCAAGTTGACGGATGATACATTGATTATTTTTACGTCCGACCACGGCGATTATATGGGTGACCACGGTCTCATGTTAAAAGGACCCATCCACCTACATGGTATGTTAAGGGTCCCATTTATCTGGAGTGATCCGCATCTTGCAACACCAGACATAATCCAATCGCTCGCCTCAACCATTGATATTGCTCCCACCGTTCTCGATCGTGCGGGTATAAAACCGTATTATGGCATTCAAGGTTTATCGCTGACGGGCGCCCTTGATGGATCTGGCAATTACCGGCGAGAAGCAACTCTAATCGAAGATGATCGAGAACGCGTATATTTAGGACTTAAAGAACCTCAAAGGGTTCGGACGATGATCACAGAACAGTACCGCCTTACTAAGTATCAGCCACTAGAAATCAACGAACTATATGACTTAGTAAACGATCCTGCTGAATCAACAAATTTATGGAATGAGCCCAAGAGCGAGGCAATCCGCGCTCAACTGACAAACCAAATGCTAGAACTCATTATTAAACATCAAGATAAAACCCCTTTAAGTAATGGAGACGCATAACACAACTGTGCAATATTGGAACTAAAGTAAAAAATATCTATCAGAAATTAAACGTTCTCATATTTTTATCAAAAGCTAGTAGCAGAATTATTTGAAACTAAAAGGAATAACGATGTCTGATCTTGTATTTGAAGGAAAGCCTTATTCTCACGAATTTGGGAAATTTGAAATTCGTCGCTGGTATGCGCAAAGCCAAGATATACTAACCAATGAAACATGGAAGACATCTGGCCTTGAGTACCCACAGCGTAAAGTTATAGTAGGTGCCGTTGTCAAAAACCCATTTTCTGGTCAGTTTGAGAGTGATCTATCTTCCATTTTTAACAATACAGCTGACCTCGGCCATGAATTTGGCCGTCGTATTGTCGAAAATCTAGGCGGCCGAGATGCAGAAAGTTATGGTAAAGCCTGTCTCGTTGGACTTAATGGTGAATATGAACATGGTAATGCATTCCTTACGACCACCTTCGCCAATCCAGTTCGAGCAGCAATCGGTGACGCTAAATCATGGATACCGTCGACCGGAAAACGCGGTGTCCCTGGCACATCGATCGATATTCCCCTCGCACACAAGGAAGCTCTATACGTTCGATCACACTACGACTCAATTACAGCGACATTCGATGACGCACCTGCGCCAGATGAAATTGTTATTCTATTTGCTGTTGCTACCCAAGGCCGCATTCAAGCGAGATTAGGTGGTCTCACCGCCGATGAGATAACAGGTAAAGACGGACTAGTTTAAATGTCAGATAATATTCCGAACTCTCGTATTCTGAGTCGCGAGAGGGTTGTCCTTTCTGGCAAATTAAAAATAAATATAGTTGAGTGGGGGCAAGCTACTGCCCACACTATCATTATGCTACACGGTTTAAGAGCCTACGCACAGACTTGGGATCGCGTTGCCCAGGTTTTAGCTAAGAAATACCACGTTATGGCTCTCGATCAGCGTGGCCGTGGAAAGAGCGACTGGGGTTCATCTACGGATTATTTCACACCAAATTATGTTGAGGACTTAAAGAACGTAATTGATGGACTAGGCCTAAATAAATTTACTCTGCTGGGTCACTCGATGGGAGGCGCAACAGCACTTGTATTTTCTCAAATGTACCCAGGATATCTTGATGGCCTGGTAGTTGAGGACATAGGCCCTGGCTCTTCGGCAGCATCAAACGGAGCGGATCGCATAAAAAAAGAATTGAATAATACACCGCGACTATTTAGATCTCGCGCAAAAGCAAAACTATTTTGGCAGGAGGCACGCCCAGGGGCTCCCGATGAAGCTATTGAGCAAAGGTTGAAATATATGATGGTCGAAGACAAAGACGGTACGATGAAATGGCGCTACGACCTAGAGGGTATTTCTGAAGCTCGTTTGGATCCCGATATTTTAAAGATCCCGGATCTTTGGCCACCAGTCCTCAATCTAAATATACCTACACTAGTACTTCGTGGTGAAAATTCAGATTTCCTGTCTCAGAAGGTATTATCCGAGATGGCACAACAAAATTCACATATCAAAACTTTCGAAATCTCAAACGCCTCTCATTACATTCATGACGATAATTTTTCAGAGTTCATGACACGGCTTGAACCATTTTTGGCAGAACTTTATCAAATACAACTATCAAGAAAGGATAATGTCAAATGAATGGAGCTCAGGTATTAATGTCAACCGCCAGCGCTTCTGGCATTGATGTGTGTTTTTCAAATCCCGGTACTACTGAGCTAGCAATGATAGAAGCGCTAGATAAAAATAAAACCATTCGTCCCGTTTTATCACTTTTTGAGGGCGTTTGCAGCGGTGCCGCGGATGGGTTTGGTCGCATGCTCGGTCGACCAGCTATGACACTCCTTCACCTTGGACCTGGTTTTGCCAATTCCATAGCAAATTTACACAATGCACGCCGCGCTCACTCACCCATTTTAAATATCATTGGCGATCATGCGACGTGGCACGTTGAATACGACCCACCTTTAGCTAGCGATATTACCTCCCTGGCAAGGCCAGTATCTGATTGGTTTAACTATGCTTCCAGTCCCGACGACTGTAGAATAAAAATAAATGAGGCTTTGGAAGTTTGTATAACAGCACCCGGAAAAATTTCGACACTCGTTATCCCCACTGACGTCCAGGAAGCAAAAGCGGGAACGCCAGGCAAAATATCCTCTAATAACTTTCAACTTAATTCGTATTTTAACGAAAACAAAGTAGAACAACTGGCCAAGCGCCTATCAGATAACGACGGTAAAGTTATAATTTTACTAGGGACAAACGCGCTCACCGAATTAGGACAGAATGCAGCACATAAAATTTCCGTAACATTGAATGCTAAAATTTATGCAGAGACCTTTCCAGCTCGTTGGGACAGAGGTGCCCATATTTCGGTGCCTGAGCGGTTCCCTTATTTCCCAGAGGTTGGTTATGACGTGTTAAAAAATGCTAAAATAATTATTCTTGTTGGAGCACGTGCACCAATAGCCTATTTTGGGGTTACTGGAGTGCCGAGCCAGTTGTTTCCCGAAAACTCTATTTATGAACTTGCGTCAGCAGCTGAAGATGGAGAAGGCGCAATTGTATCACTAGCGGAGGCAATTGGCGCAGCTAGTGTGCAAACTTCCTCTGACTGGGACCCTCCCAGTCAACCCAATCTAAAACGACCGCTTGATGTAAAATCGTGCGGTGAGATGGTCGCTTATTTACTGCCGGAAAACTCAATTGCTGTGGTCGAAGGTGCTACCTCGACACCACCATTTTATACAGCGTCTCCTGCGGGAGCTAGCCATACACTTATTACCAACACCGGAGGCGCTATTGGTCAGGGAATGCCGGTTGCAACCGGTGCCGCCATCGCATGTCCAGAACGCCAGGTTATCAATCTTCAGGCAGATGGGTCTGGCGCTTATACTGTACAAGCCTTATGGACGCAGGCACGTGAACAGTTAAACGTTGTCACTATTCTTTGTTCTAATCGTAAGTATGGGATATTGCGCGTTGAATTTGAGCGAGCTGGAATTGATCCTACTGCTCGGATAACAGATCAAATGACTAGTCTTGATAATCCACCTTTAAATTGGGTAGCAATTGCAAATGGATTTGGAGTAGCCGCATGCAAAGTCAATACTCTTGAAGAATTACAAACCAGCCTTATTCGAGCGATCGCCGAACCAGGCCCGTATCTGATCGAAGTGCCCATGTAAAACTGCGTGTTTAGGGTTCCTTATCTATCTTCCTATCGTTTTTACTAATTTTAAAATAAACTATATCAGCCTAACATTAAGGCATAGACTTCATTTATACTAGTATGTTAGTATAAATGAAGTTCTTATTGATTAAAGTAGTGGGAAAATAATGGCTATACGTACGGGTAAAGAATACCAGCAAGGTTTAGGCAGAAAACCGCGTGACGTTTGGATCAATGGTGAACATATAACAAATGTTTTAGAGCACCCTATTTTTGCAGCTTCCATCAAGGAAATTGCAAAATTATACGATCTACAACACGATCCAAAATATCATGATACTATGACTTTCGAAAGTCCTTCTACAGGTGATCCTGTTGCAACAGGATTTTTACCACCACGATCTGCTGCTGATATCCAAAAGCGGTCAGATACATTTAAAATTATCGCAAATGCAACATTTGGGATGATGGGGCGCACCCAGGATTACTTGTCTACAATGCTCATGAGTTTTGCGGAATCACCACATCTTTTTGAAAAATGCGGCCCCGAATATACAAAGAGATTAACTAATTATTTCGAATATGTTCGCGAGAATGATCTATTTCTTACACATGCATTAATTCCGCCGCAATCAGACAGAACAAAAGCTTCCTCAAAACAAGAGGAGGAATTTCTGCATATGGGGGTAGCTGAAGAAACAACTGAAGGAGTTATTATCCGAGGAGCACGCATGTTAGCCACCCTTGCCCCTGTTGCAGATGAACTCTTGGTATATAGCTTGCCAGGACTAAAACCTGAAGACGTAAAGCATTCAATCATGTTTTCAATTCCAGTTGATAGTCAGGGCCTTAAGATTATTTGCCGTCGTCCCTACTCTACTGGACAACATAATGTTTTTGATCATCCTTTAGCTGCTCGATATGAAGAATCAGATGCTGTAATAGTTTTTGACAATGTATTAGTACCTTGGGAACGCGTATTTATTTACAATGATGTCGATGCATCCAATGACCTTTATACAAAAAGCTTTGTGCGGCAGCATGCAGCTCACCAAACCGCTGTGCGGGGGGTAGCAAAAATATCCTTAGCCGTAGGTACGGCTATTCATCTAGCGCGCTCCATTAAAATAGATCAATTTTTAGGAGTACAAGAAAAACTCGGAAGATGTATTAGCGCCCTTGAAATGATAAAAGGATGCCTACTGGCAGCCGAAACAAATATCGTTACGAATGAAAAAGGTCAGGTCTATTGTGCGCTTGAACCTCTTTTAGCTATTCGTAATTTTATGCCACGGGCGTATCCCGAAGTTATAGATATACTCCGAGAGCTTGGAGCTGGCGGACTCACGATGAATCCCTCAAAAGATGATATTGATTCTGCAAAAATTGGGCCAGATATTCTTAAATATTATGTTGGCGCAGGGGATATGACGGCCCCTGACCGAATATCACTTTTTAATTTGGCGTGGGATCTTACGGGAGATGCATTCGGAATGCGTCAATTACAATACGAGCGGTATTATTCAGGCGATCCGATGAGAAACCTTGCAAATACATATTTAGGATATAACGGAGACGACTGTCTAAATTTGGTTGAAGATGCACTTAAAGGTGCCAGAGATGACTAACGCTCCGTAAATAAACTAGAAAATTTACCTAATTAAATAGACTAATAAGAAAGTGAAGATTATTGAACCGTAGTGGCATAGCTTTGGAAGCAATTCGCACTAGGATATTTTCGGGTAATTTGCGACCAGGGGATAATATATCAATTCCTAATCTGGTCAAAGAGTTGGGTATTAGTCGCCAACCCCTCAATGAGGCATTAAAACAACTAGAAGCAATGAAAATCGTCGAGATAATCCCGCAAGTTGGATCTATTGTCATTACACCAAAGAAAGACGATGTTATAAATTTTCTTTATATTTTTTCAGCAATCGAGGCAGCAATCTTTGCGCGAGTAGCGGAGACTGCGCAGCTGCCAGAACTTAAAAAATTAGGTCAGCTCATTGCTGATGACTATAAAAAATGCACCAAAGCAGAAACAGATGACGAAAAATCTGAAATTTATCGACGTCACAATAGAAATTTTCACACGGGAGTTCATGCTGCTGCAGGATCTTCAGTCATGACAGATATTTCCTATCCACTCTGGGATAGAATGGATTTTTACATCACAGTAGCTATAGGGGCACATTCATTCGTGCCAAGATTGCCTGATGCCTTCAACGAACATGCAGAAATCCTGTCAGCGATGCACACTAAGGACATTGGTAAAGTACGGCAGCTAACTGAACGGCATGTGCAATCTTTTATTAAAGAAATTTCTTAACTTCCAAATAGAAAAAGTTACCGTTCATAACTTAAAAATTATTTAATCAAGATTTAACATGGTTTTAACTAAATATGATTTGCAAATATAAGTTATCACGGTAGCTTTAATAAAAAGGGGAACTAGCATGCACGTAGATCTGACAGGATGCACAGCATTAATAACCGGCGGTAGTATGGGCATTGGTCGGTCACTAGCAGAGACTATGGCGCAAGAGGGGGTAAACGTAGCAATCTGTGCTCGCAATCAAATCAAACTCGACGAAAGTGCAGCAGAAATAAACTCAAAAGGTTACAGTGGGCGCGTTATTGCTATACCTATTGATACGACTGATTGGTCATCAGTAAAATCTGGTGTTGATAAAATAATATCAGAATTTGGATGTTTAGATATACTGATTAATGGAGCTGCAGCACCGGGAGGCCTTGTCAGAAATGAAATTGATCTAGCTGACGACACAGCACTCTTAAAGGATTTAGATACGAAAGTTATTGGTTATTTCAGAATGGTGAAAGCCTGCATTCCATATATGAGAGAGCGTAAGTTTGGACGCATTATAAATATAGGGGGAATGACAGGCCGCGGCACCATGGCCCTAAGTGGTATGCGAAATGCCGCACTTAGTCACTTTACCAAGACACTTTCTGATATCGCGGGCCCAAATGGGATTACTGTTAATATTATTCACCCCGGCGTGGTCGAAACCCCGCACATTCATGAACTCTATGAGATTCGGGCCAAGAAAGAAAACAGAACACCAGAAGAGATAGAACAAGAATATATTGATAGAACACCAATTAAGCGCTTGGTGAAGACAGAAGATATTAATTCTCTAATTATATTTCTAAGTTCACCCCTAGCCGGAGGTATAACTGGAGAGTCCATAGGCTTAGATGGCGGAATTTCGCGCTATATTTCGCTCTAAAAATATATTTTATCCTGAGGAATAAAAAAAAGGGGACTTTAATATGACTGCTAACCAAACACTGCTGGTGGCCACATGTGGACAAGGTATTCTTAGAACTACAGATAAAGGAAAAACCTGGACCCGGCTACCAATCTTTCAGGATATCGAATATGACGATATTGTTCGGACACTGGACATTCATCCAACAGAACCGGCCACGATCTTTGCGGGGTTCCAATATGGCGTTGCAAAATCTATAGATGCTGGCCAGACATGGCATCGTCTATCATCATTTTTAGATAACTACGCTGTTTGGAAACTTGTAGTTGATCCACAAAATCCAGATAATATTTATGTGGGTACAGGTGCGCCCACGCGAGCAATTGCGGCAAGATCAACTGACGGCGGGAGAACTTTCGAACGATTATCTCTTTCATTTCCGGAACATTGTGCGGGTGTCTCCAAACCTCGCCTTTTAGCGATGGCTATAGACCCAGAAGAAACAAATAATATATGGGCTGGAGTGGAGGAAGGCGGATTATATCATAGTGCAGATAGAGGAGTGAACTGGCGGCGTATTGATACGGAAATTAAGGGGCCGCAAATCATAAACAGTGATATTCACGATATTGTAGTCGTCCCGGGATCACCTAAACGTATTGTCGTATCAACCGTTATAGCAGTGCATATTTCAGAGGATAATGGTGAAACCTGGAATAGTATAATTGCAAAAGAACAATTTGGTTACCGATACTCGAGGAACGTCGCAACAATAAAAGATGGGACAAGCACCTTACTACACGCTGTTTCAGATAGTACTCCTGGGACAATTGGCTTAGTTCATCGTTCAACAGATGGCGGTAAAAACTGGAAACCTGTCGATCTAGACGCTAAACCTAAATCCTGTCCTTGGGCGTTTGGTCTTAACCCAGAGGACCCTAAACATGTGCTTATGGGCACCAAATTCGGAGAGTTATATGAAAGTAAAGACGCTGGGCAGAGCTTTAAAAAACACTGGCGTGAATTTAGTGAAATCTGTGATTTAGCTTGGGTTCCTGTTTAAACATTTGTTTAGTGATAATTAGTGTAATTAAAAATAAAAAGTATAGATTTTGATAAAATAACGATCTGGAAAGGATAATATTATGGCTGATACAAACATAAATACACCGCCAAATATTCGTGGCCTTGCTCATATCGCATTAGTAGTGACTAACCCTGAAAAATCAGCGGATTGGTATGAGGATGTATTGGGCTTAAAATGCGTGGTCCGTTCTGCAACTGGGTGTTTCATGTCGTTCGAAGGAAGACATCACGATATAGCTCTAATTAAAGCGCGGGCAGAACATGTACCCTGGTCCGTTGGCCTTCATCATGTTTCCATGCAAATCGAGGGCGGCACCAAAGAAATTAAACGGCTTCATTCGCGTTTAATAAGTAAAGGGGTACAAATTGACCGGGTTGTTGATCATTCCGTTGGTTGGGGCCTCTACTTCTATGATCCGGATGGCAATCGACTTGAGTTCTTCTACGAGCGCCCTAACTTAAGTCTTGAAGATGGACAAAAAATATTCCGCGAAGCCGAAGCCCCGTCAAAGTCCATTGATATTTCTGAATTAGAATAAATATTAGAATATATTATGGTTTTTGAACTAATATTTCTTTTCCTAGCTGGGTTCTGCGGCGGCACACTTAACTCTATTGCAGGAGGCGGAACCTTCATCACATTCCCTGCTCTTTTATATGTCGGCATACCGCCTATTATCGCAAACGCTACGAATACATTTGCATCATGCTCCGGCTATATCAGCGGCACTTTTGCATTTCGCGAAGATCTGAAATCGCATAAGAGCGAATTACCTAAATTTATAATTTTAAGTTTTTTAGGTGGTATTTTGGGAGCCTGGTTATTACTCCAAACACCCGAACAAATTTTTAGCGAAACAATTCCTTGGTTAATGTTAATCGCCACGTTTGTTTTTATTTATGGTACAAAAATAAATGAGAGACTTGGGCAGTTAGCTAATAAAAATAAACATATTTCTACTGTTGGGAAGATTGCGACCCCACTTTTGCTATTGCTGGTATGTTTTTATGGGGGATTCTTCAATGCTGGGCTGGGTATTATTTGTTTAAGTTATTTGGCACTTTGCGGTTACACAAATATCAATGCCATGAACGGCTTAAAACTTTTAATTTCATCTTGTGTATCAATAGTTGCTATTGGATTGTTTGCCTTTAATGATGCCATTGCCTGGAACCAAGGCACCGCTGTTCTTCTTGGTACCGTTACCGGAGGCTATCTCGCGGCTAGAATTTCACGTTATCTTCCTCAAATCTATATTCGAAACTTTGTCATTTTAATCGGTATTTGTGTCACATTATACTTCTTTTATGACTTTTATTGAACAGGAAGCTAACAAATGGCGGTTTTCTTGAGTTTTTCTTTTCAGCTGTTATACTATGTAAAATTCAGATAAATCACTCATTAGGAAGGATCGAATATTGTCGAAACCCACTCAAAATTTTTTAATTATAGCTATTGGATTTTTTTTACTACTCGTTGTAGGCAATTGGTACTCTACCAATGACGACCTAACCAGTAAAAAAAGTGTGTCTGCCAAATGTGGAAAAGTAACAATAGCAGAAATGAACTGGGCATCAGCCCAATTGATGGCACATGTCGATAAAATCATTCTCGAGACCGGATTTGGCTGCAAAGCAGAAATTGTAGCTGGCGACACCATGCCAACGTTTACCTCTATGAACGAAAAGGGACGCCCTGATATTGCGCCTGAGCTATGGATTAACGCGGTAAAGGTTCCCCTAAAGAAAGCTAAAGGGGAAGGACGCCTTCACGCCGTTAATTCTGGTCCGATTTCTGGATTAGGTGAAGGCTGGTGGATCCCGCCCTATACAGCAAAAAAGTACCCAGAACTCAAAACCGTTGGAGATATACTAAAACGCCCCGATCTTTTTCCTTATGCAGAGGATAAAACCAAGGGCGCGTTTCTGGGATGTCCTGCTGGTTGGGGATGTCAATTAGCAAATGCAAATCTTTTCCGTGCATTTAATATGAAGAAAAAGGGTTGGGTTTTAGTTAATCCGGGCTCCGCAGCGGGGCTGGATGGCTCAATGGCAAAAGCTCTAGAGCGAAAAAAGAACTGGTTTGGTTATTATTGGTCGCCAACCGCCCTTATCGGAAAATATAATATGATCAAAGTGCCATTTGGAGTGCCATTTGCTGGCCGCGATAATTGGGACAAGTGCATTGCAAAGCCGGAGAAAGATTGTGCAGATCCAAAAAAATCAGCTTGGACCAAATCAGAAGTTGAGACTGTAATTACCAAAAAATTTATGAGCAAAGGTGGACCCGCAGTCAAATATCTAAAAACCCGAGTATATCCTGGAGCATTAATGAATAGCATGCTGGCATATATGAAAAACAATCAAGCCGACGGTAAAACCGCAGCTTTAAAATTCCTAAAAGAAAACGAGAACGTCTGGGGGAAATGGGTGTCGCCCGCAGAAGCTAGTAAAATTAAATCAGGTATCTAGTTTCTATAAGCTAGATAATAACCATTTAAGGTCATTATTTTTTTAATAGATCAACGTCAGTGGGCCAAAGGTTGTAATGGATAATTTATATACATTTCCATCTATGGATCCACAGGCGTTGCGAGATCTCAAAAAAAGTATCGATTCAAGTTTTCTGGAATTCTCACGTAGTTATGGCGAAGCAATCGAGATTTTTTTCGAGCCACTTCTGCTCACTCTAGTGTGGCTTGAAAAATTGCTGATAGAATCGCCGTGGCCAATAACGATACTCGTTCTTACTGGTTTAGCTTGGATAACGTCCAGAAGTTGGCTTGCAACTTTATTCTCCGCCACAGCTTTCTTAATTATTGGATATCTTGGAATGTGGCCCGACACAATGGCAACACTTGCTATTATTTCGGTAGCTACACTTCTGTGTATAGTATTTGGCATACCCGTAGGAATTTGGATATCACATTCTCAGCGAGCTAAATTTGTCATAACCCCAATACTTGATGTTATGCAAACAATACCGAGTTTCGTATACCTTATTCCCGTCGTTATGCTGCTTGGTATTGGAAAAGTTCCAGGTCTTATCGCTGTAGGTATTTACGCAACTCCTCCTATTATTCGACTGACAAATTTAGGCATCGAATCGGTAAGTAATGACGTTTTAGAGGCTGCAGATGCTATGGGTGCAAGTCGTCTGCAAAAACTATTAGATGTTCAACTACCCCTGGCTTTACCAAGTATTTTTGCCGGTGTTAACCAAACTATAATGATGTCTTTATCAATGGTGGTAATAGCTTCAATGATTGGCGTCAAAGGTCTCGGCCTGCCTGTTCTTCGAGCTATTTCAAATCAATATTTAGCATTAGGTCTTATGAATGGCCTCGCTATAGTAGCTCTAGCGATAATCTTTGACCGTATCGCTCAATTATACGGTAAACGACTACAAAGTTATAAAGAAACAATACAAAATGAGTAATATTAAAATTTCTGTAAAAAATCTTTATAAGATATTTGGTGATAACCCCAGTGAAATGATTGAACATCTAGAGGCCGGTTATACAAAAGAATCCTTATTAAAAGAATTCGGGCATGTTTTAGGTCTTAGAAAAATTAATATGGATATATTACAGTCAGATACACAGGTTATTATGGGTCTGTCCGGATCAGGAAAGTCAACTTTAGTCAGACATTTTAATAGATTAATAACGCCTACAACAGGTGATATCATTATCGACGATGAAAATATTATTAAGAAAACTGATTTGGAAATTCGTAATATGCGTCGCCATAAAATCTCTATGGTTTTCCAAAATTTTGCTTTATTCCCCCATCGAACAGTTTCTCAAAATATAGCATATGGTCTTATTACACAGGGTCTAGAACAGGGTAAAATTAATTCAAAGATCGATAAGTGGATTGATAAGGTCGGTTTAAATGGATTTGAAGACCACTACCCCTCCCAACTCTCAGGAGGAATGCAACAAAGAGTTGGCTTGGCTAGGGCCTTGGCTACTGATGGCGAAATAATTCTTATGGACGAACCGTTCTCAGCGTTAGACCCACTGATCCGAGAAGAAATGCAAGAGGTCCTTTTAAAGTTACAAAAAGATATACAAAAAACTATTATATTCATAACGCATGATCTAGATGAAGCGCTAAAGCTTGGCGATTCAATCGCAATTCTTAACAACGGAGAGATTGTCCAAAAAGGATCACCTCAAAATATCATACTACGGCCAATTAATAATTACGTTGCCAAATTCACTAAGAATATCAACCGTAGTCGCGTAATCCAGGTATCATCGATTATGGATGATGATCTAAAAGTTAATGGTCCAACAATAGACGGAAATATGCTGATTGAAAATGCACTTGAGGTTTTATCAGAAAAAGGTTCATTAACGGGAATTGTCACTCATAATTCCAAACCAATAGGTTCAGTTAATTTGTATAAATTGATTAAAGTGATTAATCAGCCTGCGCTTATAAAGTAGCGGGGTAGCCTTAAGTAGTCCAAATTTTATTCATTAACACTGATTCACTTTTAATAAACTAGACAGATGTTTGGTTATCACCTCCATGCTCCTCGATGTTCCAATAATGAGCTAACTCTGCATATTTTGAACATGGCAGGGAGCATTCCAGCATCAACTCCTATAACTAGAATTCCCTTCTTTCTATCTTAGTTGCAATCAAAGGCCGGCGCATTGATTCTGGCGGTACCCCAGATTTGAGCGCGGACATCACACCTGCTGCCTCCCAATAATTTTCAACTTGATAAAATTGGCCCGGTGCCCAGGGAAGCTTATCCAAATTATTTTTCATCACATTATTATTCTCACGCACAGCTATAACAGGTATCCCTTGTTTTAGCGCTGCCAGCGTGGGCAGACCTAAACATTTATCCGGAATAACAAGGCAAGAAATATCCGCTGCCGCAACTAAACCCCTCTCACTCATTACCTCTAGATCTGTTATAATTCGGGGACTACGATGTAAACCTTTTAACATACACTGAACAAATGTCAGAGAAACGGCTTCTGCGGCTAACCGTGGTTCAACAAGCCCAAGATCAAAGTCTGCAACTTTTTGATTTTCTAGCATCGGTGAATGGGCAGTTGGAATCCCAAATATTAAGGAAACGGCGTGCGTCAGCATTGCTTCTACGCCGCCCCAAGGATTAGGCATTAAACCATTACGGTGGAAATAATCTTCGTGATATTGATCATCAACATCGATGACAGAGGCGATTGCTACTGCATCAAAAGTTCCTTTATTTTCTTCTATAACAGCTCGAATGCGTTCAAACCCAAAAATTTTTCCAGCTGCTCTCCCTGATTTTACAAAGTCAGCGACCATTTTGAGAGGAGGAGCAAGCTTCACAACCTTCACGCAATCAAATCCATAAGTTGCGCGCGCCGCACTTACCGCATTGATAGTATCATTTGAAAACATTTCGATCTCATGATCATCAATAATTACGAGCACCCGGTTTTTGCGTACTGGCTGCAACGCCGCAGTACCCATTAAAACATTCGTAATAGTGCTCCCCTCAACGTAAAGTGCGTTTTCGGGTATTTCATTGATATCAGATGCATTTACAACATTTGGATGAGTAATCAATAGATCCGATACTTCTGCCAAGACCTGTGCAACAGGTGTCGCATCGCCGGCATGACCCCCTATCTCAGCACCAATTCCAGTCGGGACAAGGAAAACAGCATTAAAAGAATCCATCCTCTCAATCCTACGGGGAATAAATTTAAAGATTGAGTTGGTTTTCTCAAATAGATCCTTATCAACGCCACTTAGCGTAGCAAAATCACATTGGTATTCAAGCTCGCTCATGTCTGTAATGGCAAAACGAACTGGTATTTCATCGCGATTTAAATTTGACTGAACGACTTCCTGGAAGTGACTAAATATATCTTTATCATTGGGCAATTTTGAAATTGCGATTTGTTTTTCTATGAGATCCATTGGTAACCGTTTATACTCTATTAAAAAACCGTGCGGAATGATCTCTAGCACGAAACCATTCTACAGAAAAGTTTTCCGCAACCTTGGGGTCGTACGCTTTACAGGAGAAAATATTTATATATACAGCCTCTAATTGATCGAGAGCATGAATCACAATTGAACTCGTTAAAATAAACTGTACCGCCGATGTGCCCTGAGTATGTGGTGATGTCTGCCGCTCCTCTTCAGGGACATTAACATCATCCCAAAAAAACAACTCTTCTCGCTGCATATCAATCAGATCACAAAGCTGTTCAAAATATTGCTGTATGCTTTCCCGAGTAAATTTTGAGGCATCACAACCGTGAAGATCCAGAATTAGCTCAACACCGTATTTATCGTCTAGAGTACCGACTGCCTTATTAGCTTTATCATCGCCGCTGATCATATTGGCATATTTACATGCGCATAGCAGTAAAAACTCATTATTTATTCCTTATTATAGCGATTTATAAAAATTAACCCTATTAACACAAACATTATATTTCTTACCAAGTCTTAAATTAACAACAAATAGCTAGGAAAAATAGACTTGGGTTTACGGCACTAGTCTAATATCACATGTGGGATAAATTTTGCGTCTTTACCCGTAACCAAATTATTATCTTCACGAATACACAGTCCAACGGGCTTACTTGCGACCATCCAGCAACCAATTAACGGATATTTACCCTCAAAATCCGGAAGGGGCTCAAAACCCTGAAAAATATGAGGTTTATCCGCATATGGACCATCCGTCTGAAGCAAAGTCACATTATTCTGCACTATCTCAATATTTGCACCTTGCCTTGATAACTGGGGTTTCCGGACGTAATTACCAGTATCAATGAGAGCTCTAGATTCAGGATCATCTTCAAAAAAAGCTGGTAACAAATTAGGATGCCCCTCAAACATACCCCACAATAAAGGGAGGAGCCCTTTATTAGAAAGAATAGATTTCCATGGTGGTTCGAAAAATTGCACACCACTAGTTGGTATATGGCTCGCGTAATCCTCTCCCATGAGCCATTCCCAGGGATAAAGCTTAACTAAACTTGTTATAATCCGATTATCTAGATCAATGAACCGTCCTTGCTCATCAATACCTATATCTTCCATTTTTAAAAAGCATGTTTCTAGCATAGCCTCGTTCGCACATTCCTCAATATAGTCAAGGGTCCCTTTATCATCTTCAATATCTGCATTACATGCAAAATGGGTCAACGTCTCTAAACCGATAACTGAGAAGGCGGCCACAATACTCTCGTGCACATCGTTTAACTGATCGCAACCTTCTGAAACTAAGCCTTTATCCAACGCATGCTCCAGCCACTCCCACTGAAATACTGCGGATTCATAAAGCGTCGTTGGGGTATCGGCGTTATATTCCAGTAATTTTGCTGGCCCATTACCGTTATAGGAAAAATCCATCCTACCCAGAAGATTTTTCTCATTATTACGCCAACTGTCGGCGATATAATCCCAAAATTCGTCTGGAATACCTAAACGTTGTAACACCGATTCTGTATTAATAGCCCGGTCGACGACCTGTAAACACAGGTCTTCAATTTCTTCAGCAGGGCCCTCTATATCCTCTTTTATCTGGCGCTGAGTGAATTGGTAACAGGCACTCTCGTCCCAACCAGTGATACCCTCACCAGCTATATATTCCAGGCCATGGTCATTTGCTGCAAGTTCTAAGTTTGCTCGTACAGTTACGGGAATGCGCTGCATTGGGTATTCCAAGTGAGAGAGAAAATACGTCTAATTATGTGGCAGCAGACCCAAATCTACCTCCCGAAGAGCCAAAGCCACCACGTGACATAGTACTTTTCTTAAATGAGGGCCGGCTCGTAGCAGATTTAGCAACACTCGTTCGACCAGTGGTAGAGCCCACATTCCGGTTATCAGCAGTTCGAAAGGCACTGGGGTTTTTTGACGATCTATATAGTGGTTGTGACATCATGGAACTACGCCCACCAAGCATTGATCCCATCATATAACCCATCATCATCGGCATAAATACAGACCCACCACTTGACGTTTGATAAGGGGCTGTCTCGCATTTTTCGTCACCAAAATCTGCCTGACAATCAGCTTTAGTAGCATATTTTGGGGCTACTGAGGCGTGTTGGCCGCGTGCCTCTTTGAAACTCGCCTCACACTGGCTGGAACGCATCATAGGATCATTTTTGCACTGTTCCACATCCTTGAACACAGATGCATCTACTTTTGGTTCATCACAAGCTGTCAGAGCGATTAAACTTACGCCGACCATCAAAGAAATAGCAATAGAGCTTCGAGACTTAGTCATAACTTCTCCCATCGAAGTGAAATACTTTAAGCATAACGTTATTAAATAAAACGTACACGATTTTTGATCAGTTGGTCATAGATGCTGCATTTAATAAGCCGCCCGCTAATGAAGCAACACCAAGCCACAAACCACTCGCCATTTCACCCTTTTCTATTCTCTCGGAAATTTTGGGTATGGGGAGGCAAACAAGGTAAAAAATTATGATCTGAACAACCACAGCAATTACACCCCAAATAGCACACTCAATTAACGAGACCGAATTAGCTATTGCACTACTCAACGGCAAGCAAAATCCAATCAAACTACCGCCAAAAGCTAATGATGCAGCCAGATTATTTTCGCGGATTAATTTAATTTCGGGGTGCGGCGTTACCCAAATATAAACAACCACATAAAAAAGGGTTAGGACTACTGCAGTTACCATGTACGCTAAAAACCACGGCAGATCATTGAGTGGAGCACTGACTATATCCATAAGATCTTAACTCCTTATGTAAAACTATTTATAGCTGAAATTAATATCATAATATGCAACCAACCTAAAGCCTATTTCTGAATAACGACGCTCATTTTCGCGCCTTAACTTTTCATACCCTACTCATCATTAGCATTTATTTGATATTACATCACGCGGAAATCAAGGCGTTCCTAAATAGTCCCTTTTACCTATCTCCACACCATTATGTCGCAACATATTATAGGTAGTTGTTACATGAAAATAAACGTTAGGTATCGCATGGCCTAATAAAAATTGCATACCTTTATAATGTGTCTCTTTATCACGTCGTTTTGTTACGATTGGTTTGTCTTCAGTACCGTCTATCTGTTCGGGTGTGAACCCCTCAATGAAGGTTATTGATACAGCAATCCGTTGCTTTAGCTCTTTAATACTTCGTTCACTGTCATCGTGAGACGGAATTTCAACACCGGCTAAGCGGGCCACTACACCTTGCGCTGTGTCACACGCGATTTGAACTTGCCGAACCATGCTAAACATGTCGGGGAACAGACGAAAATCAATAATACATGCGGCATCAATTTTCTTTGCCTCTATGTGCTCTTGCGTTTTATCCAAGATCTTATCCAAGTTTTTTAGTATATTAATTAAACGCGGGACGCTTGCCTGGTACATTGAAATTGTCATTGAAATTTTCCATTATTATTTGAGAAATTGTGATTGGAATATACCTGCATGCCTAGTCTTGCCAAGCCAAATTTTCTATAGACCCCTTAAATACTAATCTAGAACCCTATCAAATCTGTCTTTATTTATCGGGACTTGCCACGGTTGGTGCTTTAAATTTTTCATCGGCATTGAAGATCCATTCAAGGAAGATGAATGAATATATTAGAAACCCCGCCTACACGAAAATGTTTTGAACCGGGATGGTTGGGAGAGGGGCGGATAGAGCAGTCCAGCTTGTTGGTGGGGCGGGTTATATTGCATAATATCAAATTGAGCGGCACTATCGTAATGTGAGAATTTTCCGTATCTGTGAAGGTCCTGCAGAGATTCAGCAGTTAATTATAGCCCGTGAAATGTAAAAAAATAAAACCAACTAGATAGGTTTTTGGCCTAAAAAATTATTAAGCACAGAAGACCAACAAATATCTTTATTTATTGTGTACCTATAAATTGGTCATATGTATCATCGAGATGGCATTTGGCATCGTAATCCTCTCCATCACAGCAATACGCTATTCCCGATCCATTACACCTTGGACAAGGTAGTAATCGATTATTTTGGGAGGGCACTAGAACCATACCTTTATTACATTCAGGGCAAATCATTTGGGATAGCTTCGCTTTTCTTTAAAATCATAATTTGTGGGGACGTCAGGTAAATGAATTATCAAATCTGCCTTAAAACTGGAGTTTAACCCAACATTTAAAAGCTTCGGGACAGAAGTAACCATAGAAACCAATCGTAGAAGTATTAAACTACCAAATTTAACTTGTGATCATTGCCAGCGGCAACAAACCTGGGCTCCTGACGCTGATTTTGCTTATCCTGTTCAGCATATTTCTCATCATTATTGGAATTTGACGCACGTGAGACGACTGCATACTTAGGAATTTGTAGTCGGTCATTTAACTGCATTAGAGAATCAACCATTTAATTCACCTCTCTAGATCACTAGATAACAGGTCCATATAATCAATTTACACCACATATAGTGGCATCAAACGATTAACGAGAGGTAAACAGACGTACGCTAGATAAATTAATTTAAATATTGGCTCTATAATCATCACCGAACTTAACGTCGAGCAGTAATTTCTCTCGCCTTCCAAAATCCCCAACTACTACTAATCATAGAGGCGTAAGTTAGAGTGGCTCTAGGTTTAAACTCAGGCTGGTCTTACTAATAAGACCAGTTTTCAAAACCTTAACCTCAAAAAATCTAATGTAAACTACGAGACAGTGCTGCTATTTTTTCCTGGAACGAGGCGTCCATTGTAACAAGAGATTGAAGTTGTTTTTTCATTTCCAATACTTTTCTAGCTTTACCCTTCATCACAGCTAACTTATCCATATATGCATATGGTATATTTATTTCTAGTGGGCCGGTCGAGGTACCTTTTGTTCTATTCCTATACCTGGACTCCACGTCAAACTTAACGGTTATCGTCTCTTTTGTTCTTTTCAAAACTTCCCAACATAATTTCCCACGTGATTTAAAAGATTTACACGCCTTCTTTGCCGGTTTCGTAAAGGCCGCAACATTTTTTATTTCTTGGACCTGTTTCCCGTCACTACTAAATTTATACCAAGAATATAGCTTCATTTTCTTTTGTTCAGCCATATACCTGGCTTCAATCCCGAACTGAGCTGTTCTCCTTTTTCCTTTAAACTTAGGTTGGTTCTTACGGAACTCGTTGGCTAGGTGTAATCCATCTTTGGATACATGCTTCCAATCTTCATACATCTTCTGTATTTCACCAAACTTCCTAAGTACATTACAGAGTTCAGTTTTTTTACTTGCGTAGTGGTCCAGTGGGACCCCTATCCTTTTCATTGCCTTCGCTAACCGTGGCGGGATCTGCTTGTTACATAAGGTTTTAATCTTTGTTATCTTATCCATATTCGCGAATGAAACCTTAAACTCATTAAATTTCCCCCGGGCACTTCCAACTTTTAACGTTTTAGGGTTCATATTATACAGCGTTTTAGCAACCTTGATTTTTGCCGTATATTTTTTTGCAAATTTTGTTTTTTCAGCCATCTCCTTTAATTTTGCAGTGATTATTTCCTGAGCTTTTTTCTGCATGTCAGCCTTTGTCATCTTCATGGAGGCTAAATTTTTAATTTTTTCGAGTTGTTCCTTCTCAATACCTGTCGTTTCTGTGATTTTCTTTACAATTTTATTGTAGGCCTGTTGCTTTTTCTCCTCTTTAAACTGATCGAGATGCTCTAAATATCCAAAAGGGGCTGGAATTGTCATTGTTATTCCGCCATTTGGGATATCGAACCAACCAATGTACTTCGCATCAGCACGTACCAACCATTTAAGTTTCACCATTGATTTTGATGTATCCAGAATTGCAAAACACAACTTCAACGATTTTGATGTCGGTGGTAAGCAACGCCAGCCCTTCTTTTTTCTCTTTTGTCCAGGGAGGGGGATTATTTGCCTTTTTTTCGGCTCTAGTAATGGCAGCGTTAAATAATTCTGCCGAGGCGAGGGAACTCAATAACCAATATAAAAAGGTGGTTAGCCAGCCTAACAAACAAAAACAATTGGAAAGTCGCCTCGATGACTGGTCTGATTTTCACAAATTAGGAACCCTCGTGCCACCAGATGTTATAGCGACAGCATCAACAAAAGAACCACTTAAAATCGCGCAACTAAATCTTAATAGTGGCCCAAAAAACTCAGAAAATCAGTCTAGTTCTAGCAAAGACAAACTAAAAAAAGATAACCAGATGGTGATTGTAGATGTCGTAATAGTTAGAACGGAGGAGAACAGCACAACGAGGAAAGGTGTCAACTTACTGAATAGTCTGAGCATACAATTTGGACAAAGTGAAAACCCAGGCTTTAAATACTCACGCATTAGAGACTTGCCTGCCTCCAGCAGTATAGCACGGACGATTGTTAGGAATATTGAAATACCTTCAATCACTTATTCTTTAAACATAGCAAACTCAAATACCAATAGGAGTGAAATATTAGCTAGACCATCGCTTACTGCTTTAGACGGCAAAGTCTCGGAATTCTTTTCTGGTATAAACATCAACGCAGCAGCTACAAGTGATAGTGGCGGTGGAACACCCGTTGAGGTAAAAAAAGATATTGGCGTCTCAATGGCCATATTACCGAAGCTATTAAAAAATGGGCGACTTATTCTGAAAGTTGTCGCTGAGCGTACTTTTTTGACAACACCAAACACCACATCCATAACATTCTCTCAGCGAATAGACACATCAAAAACAAAGGTCAGCGCTACTGTTAATATGAAATTTGGAGAAACTATAATTTTAAGTGGCTTAAGTGAGAAAGAAACCGAATATTCTCGTGATGGAGTGCCAGGTTTACAAGAGGTTCCCGTATTGCAATATGGCTTTTCCCGCGAAGATCACAAAGAATTTCAGAAATCAGTGCTTATCTTATTAACGCCCAGACGCCCCGCCTACACTCACCAATCTACAACGCCAAAGTCAAACCCGGAGCAGTCTTCGCCTAATAAGACTATATTAAACGAGCTGCGGTCACGTTATAGTGATTGGTTCCTTCCCTACCCAAACTGGGCTTCTGTGTTTAATCATATGCAAAAAAATAGTCTTTATCGTGAATTTCGAACCGGCGACGTCGAGCTTGAGAATTGGGAAAATGATCGGGTCCGCTCTAATCGCATCAAAAGAATTCTGGATTTTATCTATTTTTAAAAAAACACTAGTTTCCAAGCTCTCTTAAAAGAGACCTAATTACGGACAAATTTAAATAGCCCCAGTCATAGCTTACCACTTTGTTTGGACCCCGTTAGACGCCCAGAGTTTCTATCTCTGAAAAGTGGTTAAGCTATTAATTTATATCAATTTCACCGAATAATTTACATTAGGTACGCAAACTTTTTTCAAAAATCTTTGGTATTACTTCTTAGATTCTAGGAAATTAGCCATTTTAATTACATCTTGCGCCTCGAACCGACCTATGGGACCTGAACTATACGATGAAGTTATAACCTTACCAGTGTTATCTATAATGAATTCAGATGGCTGGATTAAACCTCTGCGGTCTTCCCACCAAGAACCAAGAAGGTCACGGTGTTCTTCACCAGCCCCAAAGCCCACGGGGAATGAAACATCATTTGCCACTTCCTGAGCCTTATCCTCTGGATCAACGCTCGCCGCAAAGATCTTTATATCAAGCTCTTTAAATGTATTAATTTCGTTCTCAAAGCCGACTAACTGCCGGCGACAGTATGGTCACCAGTGACCACGATAGAACAGAACAACATTATACTTCCCATCCATATCTCCGGGTAGATTAATGACACCGCCACCAGTAAGATTAACCGTCATATTGGGAAACTGTGACCCAGTATTTAATTTTTCATTCATGTTCAGTCCTAATTTATATAAGATCGGTCACGATATAATAGTATTTATTTCTGGTTAAACAATTAATTTAATTTTTATTTTAAAATAAACTGTTGCACTAATTACCTCAAAAGCATGGGGTAACATATTAATGCCAACGCCGAGCGGCTTAAACTCAGATGCGGCCTCATAAACAGGACACGACAAACTACGCTAATATAACCCAAGCGCTAGCGTGAGCCCCCAATACCAGCTCCAATTATCAAGATATTGCTATTTTTTTACCATTCTGCGTATATCGCATCTAATTTATTTATAAATGATTTGACTAATTTAACGTAATACTTCCCCTTAAACAATCAATTGGATAATCGTAAACCCATTGTTAATAGTGTTTTCATGAGGCAATAATTATGGCAAAAATAACTCAATTATTTTTAAATGAAAATTTTCTGGAGCTCAAATGCAATATCTCACCTGGGGAATTAATAAACCAGGGACCAAAGAGCAGCGAACATCGCTCATAAGAAACCATTGGGATTTTATCGAGAAGTATAATAAAAATCTAATCGCTCGCGGCCCTGTTATGGACGAACAAGACCTCAGTGGTGTTATCGGATCCATACACATAGTTGAGCTTAAAAATCTAACTGAGGCAGAAGATTTTACCTACAACGAACCGTTTGCCAAAGCAGGCCTTTTCAAGTCTATCTTAATTAGTCCATTCAAACTTGAACTTGAACGAACACAATTTGATTTTAGCAGCAACCCATATTTTTCACGGTTTTTTTTATATTGCCCAGCCACGACCAATGCAAAAAAAATAAATCCTGAACTAATTGAGGCTCACAAAATCTATTGTGAAAAATTTGATGAGAATTTTATTTGTCACGGATCACTATTGAATAAGGATAGTTCCTGGCAAGGTCATCTATATTTTCTCGAATTTGCCACTAAACATGATACTGATAAATTCCTTAATAGCGAACCTTTTGCAAAATCTAATATTTACGATAAGATAGAGATATACCGGTGGACAATGGGGGGCCCGGAGAACCTTAACGCAGCCGGGGCCTTAAGTTAGTAATAGATATGCAACTCTCCATTGTAAGAAATATGTTAATCCGGTCCAATTCAGCCGATAAAGATCTAGCTATTTGGTGTTTGCCCGGATTCGCAGATAGTGGCGCAGCGTTTACAGAGCTGCACTCCACGGAATTTGCAAATTCAATACAGATTATTACACCAGACCTGCCCGGATTTGGCTCCAGTCCCATTAATAATCATACCTGCACTATAAAGTCTTATGTTACCACATTACTTAAACTCATTGATGAGGTAACACCAAATGCAAAAATCGGTTTTATTGGCCATTCAGTTGGCTCTATCATAGCCGTCGAGGCTGCGCTTAAATTAGGAGATCGTTGTAAAGGCGTATTTTCAATAGAAGGTAATCTAACTGAAGAAGATGCATATTTTTCTGGTCAAGCCGTTAATTTTGATGAGTCACAAGAATTCAAAAATTTGTTTTCAGATAAAATCTGGACAAAAGGTGAAGAAAACGAAATTTTTCGCAAATATTTTAGCGGCCTGAAACAGACTGACGCGATGGCAATGTGGCTGTTTGGTAAAGATGTAAAAAACTATAGCGATGAAAATTTTCCGGGAAAAAAAGTTATCGAGTTGGCGTGTCCGTTTCTTTATTTTTGGTGTCCAGATAATACGCCTATCTCATCTCAAAAATTTTTACAATCAAACAATATTAATAATACAGAAATAAGCGAGACCAGCCACTGGCCCATGATCGATGCCCCGGAATTAACCGCAAAATATCTATCAAAATTTTTTAAATAAATGAATAACTCAAAAAGTAAGTTCTATATTCATCACATGAGTAAATAAGCCAAAATGACAGACCATATTTCAATCCATTGGTTTAGGCAGGATCTTCGTGTCATTGACAACCCAGCCTTAAACGCCGCCGCTAAAATTGGGGATGTACTTCCAGTTTATATTCTTGATGATCAAAATGCCGGCGACGGCTGTATGGGAGGAGCAAGCCGTTGGTGGTTGCACAACTCCCTTTTAGAACTCAATAAGTCGCTTGATGGAAATCTTTGTATCCTTGAAGGCGATCCTAAAGAATTAATTGCTGAACTCGCGATAGCCATAAAAGCAACCGGTGTTTATTGGAACCGCTGTTATGAGCCTTGGCGTATAAACCGAGATAAATTTATTAAAGCCGATCTTATAGAAAAGGGTATAAGCGTTGAGAGCCATAATGGTTCTCTTTTGTGGGAGCCGTGGGAAATATCGAAAGCGGACGGTACACCCTATAAAGTATTTACGCCGTTCTATCGGAAGGGATGCCTAAACGCTGAAAGCCCACGACGACCTCTTCCCGCGCCTAAACTGCTGGGAACAAGAAATATCGGCACCTTTAATATAAAATTTATAAAGAAATTTAAAACCAGCATAACGCATCTTAATTTACTACCAACAACCGGATGGCATCAGCCTCTTGAACAACATTGGGATATTGGGGAAAATGCGGCACACGCCCAACTCGAAACATTTCTTACAACAGGTATAAGTAATTATAAGGAAGGCCGTAATTTTCCAGCCAAACCATACGTATCTAGACTATCCAGCCACCTCCATTGGGGTGAAATATCCCCCAACAGCGTATGGTATGCTACTAAAAACCTAAATGAAACTCCGAAGAATATCGATCATTTTCTCAGTGAAATAGGATGGCGTGAATTCTCTTATTCACTATTATATCATTTCCCAGATTTACCTAGCGAGTGTCTCCAGCCCAAATTTATTAACTTTCCGTGGCAGAATAATCCAGTAGCTCTCAAACGGTGGCAACAAGGTCAAACTGGTTTCCCTATTGTTGATGCAGGAATGCGCGAGCTTTGGCAGACCGGATATATGCATAATAGGGTACGTATGATTGTCGCATCATTTCTGGTAAAGAATCTGCTAATCCACTGGCATCATGGTGAAGCTTGGTTTTGGGATACTCTCGTCGATGCAGATCTCGCTAATAACAGCGCAAGCTGGCAATGGGTTGCCGGCTGTGGCGCTGATGCTGCGCCTTATTTTAGAATATTTAATCCAATCACTCAGAGCGAGAGGTTTGACCCTGAGGGTATTTATATTCGCACGCATGTTCCGGAACTTACCAATTTACCAATCAAATACCTATTTGCACCATGGGAGGCCCCTAGCTCAGTCCTAACCGATGCTGGCATATTAATTGGAAAAAATTACCCTGAACCGCTGTGCGATTTAAAAATATCCCGAGAGGCCGCCCTTACGGCTTTTTCTGAGATTAAGCAAAATATATGACAAAGAATCTCATAGTTATTCTTGGGGATCAGTTAAATCTTAAAATCTCCAGCCTTAAAAATTTTGATCCTAAAGAAGATAATATCTTATTATGTGAGGTATTGGAGGAGGCCTCTTACGTAAAACACCACAAGAAGAAAATTGTTTTTATTTTTTCGGCTATGCGGCATTTCGGAGATCTCCTCGAGCAATCTGGTTTTTCAGTTTCCTATATAAAATTGAATGATCCCGCTAATACCGGATCATTTTTCGGTGAGGTAGAACGTGCAGCCAATAAATATAGTCCGGACAAAATAATCATTACAGAACCTGGAGAATATCGAGTTCTGGAGGATATCAGAGAGTGGGAGAGTAATCTACATATTACAGTTGAAATTCTGGCGGACGATCGTTTTCTGACATCACATGACGAATTCTCAAACTGGGCGGCCGGTCGTAAAGAGTTAAGGATGGAATATTTCTATCGCATAGTGCGAAAGAAATATAATATTCTGATGGATGGAGAAAAACCTGAAGGTGGAAAATGGAATTACGACAATGAAAACCGCAAACCACTAAAGGGAAACCTCGTAATCCCCAAAATATTTTTATCAGAACCAGACACTATTACCAAGGAAGTAATAAGCCTAATATCAGAACGTTTTTCTGATCATTTTGGAGACATAGACCCATTCCATTATGCCGTAACCCGAGCCCAAGCATTACAAGCATTAAAAAAATTTGTTGAAGAACGCCTCGAAAAATTCGGAGACTACCAAGATGCAATGGTTCAAGGTGAACCTTGGTTATTCCATAGCCACATAGGCCTGTACCTCAACTCTGGTCTTCTTCTACCTCTCGAATGTGTGAAATACGCTCAACAAGCTTATCAACAAGGTAATGCACCACTTAATTCCGTCGAAGGATTTATTCGACAAATTATTGGTTGGAGAGAATATATTCGCGGAATTTATTGGCTAAAAATGCCGCAGTATAAGCGTCAAAATTTTTTAGGTGCAGAGCGTAAACTTCCAGATTTCTTTTGGGACGGCGACACAAAAATGAATTGTCTCAAACAATGTATTAAAGAGACCAAGACTAATGCTTACGCTCATCATATTCAACGACTTATGGTACTTGGGAACTTTTCTTTAATTGCTGGACTGAAACCTGAAGAAGTAAATGAATGGTACCTGATTGTGTATATTGATGCATTCGAGTGGGTAGAACTACCTAACGTGACAGGCATGATCCTATTTGCCGACGGTGGCATACTAGCGTCTAAGCCTTACGCTGCAAGTGGAGCCTATATCAATAGAATGTCAGATTATTGTAAAAATTGTGACTATAAGGTCAGCAAAAAAAATGGTGAGGACGCATGCCCATTTAATTATCTTTACTGGAATTTCCTTCTTAGTAATAAAGATAAGCTCAAAAAAAATCACAGGCTCAGTCTAATATACAAATCGCTTGAAAGAATGGATGATGCCAAAATAAATTCCATCCAGTCTGATAGTATTAAGTTTTTTAAATCGTTGGATGATGGTCTAAATGTCTAATTACAAGGCAGGAGCATGCCTAATTAAATATTTTTTGAGTAGACCTAATATTTTATAGGTAGTTTATGTTCAACATCCGAAAAGTAACTAGAGATATAATTGACGTTTCACTAACGTTATTTAAGATTATGATCCCAACTTTAATTGTTGTTAAAATAGTCCAAGATCTTGGCGGTATCATAATACTAAATAATATCATGACCCCTCTACTATCTGTGATTGGGCTGCCAAATCAAGTGGCAATTGTAATCACCACTACAATGCTTACAAATCCATATGTGGGTCTAATAGTCTTTTCAAACCTCAGTATCTCTGGAGATTTTAGCATTGCTCAAGCCAGTATCTTGGCTAGCTTCATGCTCTTAACCCATTCACTCCCTATTGAAGTATTAATATCGCGCAAAAGCGGGGCACGTGCCCGCGCCATTCTAACCCTACGCATAGGCGCAGCATTTGTTCTATGCTATTTTTTACATACTATATTTTCTATGACGGGCTGGTTATCTGATCCAGCCCCTGTAGCCCTCCCTGATGTGTCTGCATCAAATACGCTTTTTGAGTGGATACTCGGTCAAATCAAAGGCGTCTTATTTATTCAGTTAATTATCATTATCTTAATATTTTTTTTAGAGCTACTACGAATAATTGGAGTTGAAAAACTAATCCGTATTGCGCTTAGTCCCTTTCTAAGATTTATGGGTATCGGGGACCAGGCAGCAACCATTGCCATTGTTGGGGTTACTCTTGGTCTTGCTTTTGGGGGCGGCCTTTTAATCAAAGAGGTTGCGTCAGGCACAATTCCTAAAAAAGATGTATTCGGCGTTCTATGCTTCATTAATTTACTACATTCAGTGTTTGAAGACACCTCGGTTGCAATGCTTCTTGGGCCAAGCTTATTTATTATTCTAGTGGTTAGAATTATATTCACCGTACTATTGGTGGTCCTATTAATGCGTATTGTTACACTCCTACCTGATATTATTTGGCAGAATTTTTTAACTAATAATAATATTCCAGATGCTAGGCTTGGTTAGATGTAGTAACTTCTATTGAACTTCAATAAAGTTCCATTTCCCTCAGGGCTCTATCAAATACTTCTTTAATAATTGTATTTGTGTAACTAAAAATAATATAGTTAAAACTAAAATACCAAAGACTTTAAAATTAACCCAAAAATCGGTAGATTGAGTTCTCCATACAACCTCATTTAACACGGCCATAGTAAAAAAGAAAAATGCAAACCGGCGGGTAAGAATAATCCAGCCATGAGGTTTCATTTTTAAAGAAGAGCCCAGTAATTTTTCTAAAAAAATATTCTTAGTATATAAGCCAACGAGAAGAACTAAGCCAAAAACAATCTGAATGATCGTTGGCTTCATTTTAATGAAAGTTTCATCTTTTAGCCAAAGGGTTAAACCTCCAAAGACAATAATTACGCACCCTGTCACGACAGGCATTATTGGAATTCGCCTTTCAATTATTAATGAAAGAGCCAATACCACAAGCGTTGCAATAATTATTGCTGCTGTAGCTGTATACAGATCTGCCAAATAATAGGAGGCAAAAAAAACAATAATAGGGCCATATTCGATTATGGCTTTTAAGACCTTGGGGTCTATTAATGCCTTACTTTTTTTTTGTTCATCCACAAAATTTTTCCTCGAAAATTAATTTTAAGAATTATTAGAATAGCGTCCAAAATAAAAAATTAAAGCGTGCATTTACTTTAATAGACTTATTATGGAAATAGGCCTATATACACACAAATAATGAGGTAACTTATGTTTGCTCCGTTCTTCTTAAATCGACAGTGGGCCTTATGGTCTTGGTTAGGTGGCGCTTTTATCTTGGTATCGACTTGGTACCAGGTGCAGCTAGACGTTAAAATTACCGAATGGTTTCGCACCTTTTATGATACCCTGCAAAAAGCGTTGAGTAAGCCCAATTCGGTAACGTTTGAAGAATTTCTAGCGTTCCTCATTGAATTTGCAGAAATCGCTGGTCTGTGGATCGTAATAATGATTATTACTGGATTTTTTGTATCACACTGGGTTTTCAGGTGGCGAACCGCTATGACTAATCGTTATCAACTACTTTGGAATGACGTTAAACACATAGAAGGCGCAGCACAAAGGATCCAGGAAGACACTTTAAAATTTGCGAGAATAATGGAAACCTTAGGCGTTGGTTTGTTAGATTCCCTGATGACCTTAGTTGCCTTTGTTCCACTATTATGGGTCCTTTCAAAACAAATAACCGCTTTACCATGGATAGGACAAGTCGATCACGGTCTGGTTTGGGTTGCTATTTTAACTGCTCTTGGCGGAACTCTATTATTGGCGATGGTAGGGATCAAGTTACCCGGTATAGAATTTGACATACAGAAAGAGGAAGCGGCGTACCGAAAGGAACTCGTACTAGGAGAAGATAATTTAGAAAGAGCAAAGTTAAGTATATTGGAAGACCTCTATTATAAAGTCCAAGGAATACATTTTAAATCTTATTTTCATTATTTATATTTTAATGCCTGCAAATGGAGTTATTTTCAGGGTATGGTAATTGTTCCCTATATAGCTCTCGCCCCGACAATTGTCACAGGTGTGGTTACGTTAGGTTTTGTTCAACAAATAGTTCGGGTTTTTGGTAGAGTTGAGAGTTCGCTTCAATATTTAGTGCGATCTTGGTCGACAATTGTCGAACTAATCTCAGTATTTAAACGGCTCAGAGCATTTGAGAACGCAATAGAGCCAAAAAACCTAGTCTCTGAGCAGAAATTATAGGATACCATTATAGAGGCAGACTAAGCAAAGGCGGCCTATTGTGACAATTACTTATTCAATAAGCGCCATGCAGACCAAAGTATGCATCCACACACCAAAAGAGCAAAAATGACGAGTATTATTCCTAACATATTATTAGGTTACCGCGTGACAAAAATGAATTCAACCTCATCTTACAAGAGGCTGAATTCTATATATTTATTTAGGAATATTATCCCTTATTCTGGACCATATTTACCCGTCAACTGAGGTGCATGGGGAGGTTTAAGGCCCTTATTTTTTCTCTCCAGCCGTGTTGTTCTTTCCCACGTACGTTTGAGATCATCACGAATATTGATCTTTAATCGCCCCATACCTTCACATTCTAATTCAACAGTATCCCCATCATGGAAGGGATTTAATCCCCCATGATTTGTTCCCGTAGCAATAATGTCTCCGGGCTCCAAGGTATGAACATGACTAACAAACTCAATACACCGTTTAATATTATGTGCCATATCATTGGTATTAAAATCCTGCATAATTTTTCCGTTAACCCATAATTTAATTGGTAATTCTTGTGGATTATCAATTTCATCTTTAGTAACGAGGTATGGGCCAATAGGAGTAAAAGTCTCACGACCTTTCATTTGAAAAAAAACATTAGATGCCGGTGGCATTCCTCGAGCAGATCCATCAATGAAATTAACATACCCGAAGACATAATCCATAGCATCGTCTTGGCTCACCTCGTAACAACGCTTGCCAATCACAACGCCTAATTCCGCTTCCCCCTCAAAGACTGCCGCGGGTATATCCTGAAGAACCATAGTGTCGTTAGGTCCAATAACGCTATTGGATGCTTTAGTGAAAGCATTGATGGCAGGAACTTCGGGTAATGTACCGTCCTCCATATAGTTGACAGCCATACAATCTATATTAATTGGACGCGGCAAAGGCTGCCGTATCCGAACACTGCTGACCGGCACACCTTGCCCATTGCTTACAGCATCTTCTAAAAGATTACGGTACTGATCAAAATTCTCTATCAGCCCATTAATCAGATCGTGTGGGCCAACCATTGGTATTCCGCTTACTCTATCACTAACATCTATAATTTTATCTCCACTCAAGATCCCAAGTTTAAAATCATCAAAAAATAGAATTTTCAAAAGAATACTCCCCTAAAAGGTATTTAAATTAATGACTAATATTCGGCTGAAATATAGTCATTGCAAACAAAAACAGCATAAATTTCTGCAAAATAAATCTAGGGTAATTATAAGCCCCTCATCTTATTAAAACTTATTTTAGTCGGTATATAGATTTGTGGATGGGCATGTCCGTTCAAAGGACGTTCCGGTTGGAACCTTTAGCTTCACGGAGCAACCGCAAATGCTGAGCGAGGGAATGTGCTAATAGCAGACACCGGAGACGATAAGAAATTTTGCGTAACAGGATTACTTGAGTAACCTATAATAATTCGTAAAATAATACTTTAACGTGGCAATCTCATTTTTAGTAATAGTGATGGTATCGTCATTATCCTCGCTAACCAAGTCAGGAGAGGTATAGCCAAATCTATAAAACGTGAATATAAGGGAGAAGTAACAAGAAAGCGTCCCCACGATGGCAAAACCATAATGGCAACATATAATTGGTTGGAAGAATAAACAAATAAAGGAACTAGCATGGCAAGTATTTTAAATTTCCCCCCAATCCACTTTGATTTTGGGGCTATTAAAGAACTTACCCTTGAGCTCGATAAACGAAAAATTGATCGCCCCCTCGTCATAACGGACCAAGGCATTGTAAAGCATGGAGTTTACAGGAAACTTCGAGATGCATTGCCGGATGATATGGCTGTATCTTTGTTTGATAAAATTCCAGAAAACCCAACTATCTTAGGAGTTGAACAGGCACTCGAAGTGTATAAAAAAAATAGCTGTAATGGTATTATTGGACTCGGCGGAGGATCCGTTCTTGATTCTGGAAAAGCCTTAAGGGTTATAGCAACTCATGATATATCATTAATCGATGTTCTGGGTAACTTAGATAAAATAACGGCTAATGTAGCGCCTTACATAACGATACCAACTACCGCAGGCACCGGTGCCGAAATTACTCCCGGAGGAGGCATCCACCCGGAACCTAATGCACCAGCCTTAGCTATTCGGAGTATACACGTACGACCCGATCTTGCTATTTGTGATCCGGAATTCACTATGACATTACCTCCGCGGTTAACCGCTGCAACGGGTATGGATGCCCTTACCCATTGCGTCGAAGGATTCCTATCCAATAACTCTAACCCCCCAACCGAGGCTATTGCTTTGGATGGTACTCGGCGCGTTATCAATTTTATCGATCGAGCCGTGACGGATGGTGACGACCGCGAAGCACGTTCAGAAATGTCGATGGCAGCACTAGAGGGAGGGATGGCAATCTATATGGGGCTCGGCCCAATTCATGCCTTATCAATGACGTTTGGAAATAGTCCGCTTCACCATGGTACGCTTGTTACGGTTGCCATGCCAGCTGTTATGAGATTCTATAATGATAGAATTAAAGGTAACGCCCTGGAGCGAATTGCGGAGGCAATGGGCCTTACTGCAGATAAGGAATCTGGAAATCGTATCGCTGACGCTGTAGCAGAAATAAATGCTAAGATAGGCCTTCCCTCTACTGTACGGGAAATGGGTTATGATAAAACTGACATTGGACAAATGGTGCAAGACTCATGCGAAAGCCATTTTAATTTTTCAGCACCTATTCGACCCAATGCGGATGAATATGAAAAAATAGTCATTGAAGTATTAGGTTAAAAAGCTATTTTTTCTCGCATTTCAGTCAGAGTTTAATTAAATGCGTAGCTTTCTTCAACATAGCGCGGTGATTGGGGAAACTAGATTTATACCGACTACTAGACTTATTTAACTATTAAAGGCCATCATCTTGCCCATGAATATGATACGCGATCTCACGAGCAGGTTTACGCCCTTCACTATCAATACCAGTAGGTAGCCATGCGCATACATTCGCACCAGGAGACCAAACAGTCTCACACGGACCCGGTACAAAGAATTCGACAAATACTGCCTCGGCATCGCTTTCATTAATAAAAGTATGAAGTTCGTGCTCGTAATTATAGAGAACATCCCCAGCTTCAAGTTCCTGCCGGTCTCCATTGAGTAGTGCTATAAGACGACCCGAAATAATATATTGAAAATGTTCGGCGCCAACATGATGGTGCTCAGGGGCGGCGGCTCCCGGTGGATAAGTAATCATCTCACCCTTAAATGCTCTAGTACCAGCCAATGTTGGTGTCGCCATGTATATCCGCTTGCGCGCATCATGTTCAGACTTTAAAATTGGCTCTCGCGTCCAATCGATTTGACGTAATTCTTTTGCCATGTTTCTGACCTCTGGATCAAATCGAAATGCATTGGGTACCCTTGCAACGAGTAAGATTGAATCTCCTTCGCCTGAAACATACGTTCCCTGAAATCCCAACGGTAAATATGATATCAAATCAGGTGTTAAAATATTAGTAACGCCCATAAACGATCCCTGGCCTGATAACACTTGAACCCAACCAATCATTGCACCGTCAAGATCGATTGTATACTCGGCTCCAGATGAAACTTTAATATGGTCAAGAAAAATTTGATCGCTGCCAATTGCATCAGGCTGAAGCAGAGACTTAACTTGGCAACCCGGAAATATATTGTTTGGCTTACAATCCTTAGATCTAATAATAACAGGCATAACGCTTCCTCTATTTTAACGATATGAAATTTGAGTTACAAAATCGATAATATCAGGTCCAACACCATTATCGCCAGAACCAATAGAATAGACTTGCGACACATGATTATGGCCAGACATTTGCTTGTAACGTGGGAACCAATCAAATTTAGAACCGATTTCCAATAATAACTCAATGCCGAATCGCTCCCAAACAATCGGATCGAATTCTGCTGTCGATATCATAATCGGAGTTTGACCATGATCTACGTTACCTAAAACTGCCATTTCCAAATATCTATCTGATGGTTCACCGAAATAAGCTATTTGATTAGGAACAGCAATTTCAGAATGATTACCATAAACGCCAGACATTAGTATCGCCCCAGCACAACCTGAGCCAGTATCATCGGGATGCATTGATTTACGGAGGACGTACGTTGACACATGGACGGCCCCTGCAGATTGACCGAGTAAAAATATTTTTTTAGGGTCTCCTCCATAAGCAGAAATATTTTCCCTTGCCCAATCAAGAACCATACCAACATCAACAGCTCCATCTGGCCAAGTTGCCTCTGGAGCAAGACGATAAGTTGCGTTAATACCAATCATTCCATTGCGAACGAAAAAATTAGCAACATTACCATGCAATAAATCTCCCTCAATATTTTTATGACCACGAATATAACCACCACCATGAAAAAAAATGACAGCGGGCATTTCGCTAGCCCCATTTACTCCCATATGGATATCTAGTACATTTCTTTCATGATCTCCATACGAAATATCGCGAATAATATTAATTCCATTACGATCAATGCCACGAAGAATTGGCATATATAAGTCTTTAGTTTTTTGGACCACGTCTTCGTTGAACACTCTACCAATGCTTCTAATTTCTCCTGCAATTTTCGCAGGTATATTATGGATAGACTGCTCGAAACGATTA
>CAJQSN010000011.1 GCA_905614355.1 uncultured Rhodospirillales bacterium
CGAGTGAGGATGAGTTAAATTCTATTATTGAAATTGGGTTGCGGGTACCGGACCATGCGAGATGCGGTCCATGGCGGATCCAAATTATTCGTAAAGAGGGACAAGCTAAGCTCGGTGAGCTCTACGCTACTTTATTTAAGAAAGACGGCGAAAGTCCAACACAAGAGAAAATAGATTATTGGAAAAGAAGGCCACAGTCCGCACCAATTCTGCTTGCAATTACATGCTATCCAAATAAAGAAAAATTTTATAAGATACCATTATGGGAGCAGGTTCTATCTGGTGGAGCAATGTGTCAAAATATTTTAAATGCTTCTCATGCAATTGGTTATTCAGCACAGTGGCTAAGCGAGTGGCCAGCCTATCATAAAGATGTCAAAGCACTACTAGGTCACGAAGAGAAAATAGAAATTTACGGTTTTATTTTTATAGGTACACCCACCGAACCTCCAAAAGAACGTAAAAGAATGGGAGCCGAAGACGTAGTCAGTGAATGGACTGGTTAGACTAATTATAATCAAAATGGGTCTGAGGAAAAAATGGGTTTTGGTGGAAAGGCTTGTTGATAAGAGCTCCCTGTTAACGCTTACCGCCTAAACTGCGGTGGTCAACAGCTACAGCTTTTAGCATGGTAAATATAATAGAACCTACCTGTAACCCCAATTCGTCAAACGATTTTTTAGTGATGCGCGCTATCAGAGGTGATCCAATGTCAATTTTAATGTCGATTTGTGAGCCAGTATTGTCACCAACGGCAACTATTGTGCCTTCAAATATATTGAGAATACTAGTGTCTCTGGGGTGGTCCAGCATTATTGAAACGTCTCGAGCCCTTACATGGGCTCGAACAGAACTGCCTATTGGTAAATTAGTTCCTGTGACCCTTAGCACCCCGCCATTGAAGGAAAGTCCCGTTAGATCATATTTTTTATCATAGCTCTCGACCTTAGTTGAAAGTACGGCACCTGCGTCAAATCTGCCGGTTAGGGGATGGAGATCTAGTCGACCCATGATTTCCTCAACATTACCAGTTGCCCTTTGATTGCCATCTGAAATAAGAACCATCTGGTCCGCTAGTCGGATTACCTCTTCAATTGAGTGGCTTACATATATTATTGTTAGTCCTAACGCATCGCGTAATTTTTCAATAAAGGTTAAAATTTCTCCGCGTAACTGCGCATCAATCGATGCTAGAGGTTCGTCCATTAGAAGTAAGCGAGGTTGGGTGAGCAAAGCTCGACCTATAGCAACGCGTTGTTTCTCCCCGCCCGAGAGGGTATTAGGTTTTCTTTCCAATAATGACGCTATCTGAAGAATATCCACTACACTATCAAAGCCGATTTGTGAGTTGTTAATTAAATTATTTTTTATTCCATAAAGTAGGTTCTCTTGGATATTAAGGTGCGGGAAAAGACGGCTATCTTGAAAAATATAACCCAAACCTCTATTTTCTGGCGGTTTATAAATACCGGCATTAGTATCTAATAAAATATCATTCCCTACTTTTATAAAACCAATATCGGGTTTTTGTAATCCAGAAATCATATTTATAATTGACGTTTTGCCAGATCCGGATCGGCCGTATAGGCTTGTTATGCTGCCGGATTCTACAGTAAAATTTACGTCAATGCGAAAATTTTTAAATTGGTGTGTGAGAGATACCGTTAGCATTTGTTAATTCCCAATTCCACGCTGGGCTTGTTTTGCTAAATATTCTGAAATTAATAACGCCGTCAGTGCAATTATAATTGAGAAAACAACCAGGCGGAGAGCCCCAGTGTCACCCCCGGGAGTTTGTACAAGGGAGTATATTGCTAATGGCAGCGTTCGGGTTTCGCCTGGAATATTTGAGACAAAAGTAATAGTCGCACCAAACTCTCCAATGCTACGTGCAAAAGCCAGAAGTGTACCAGCCAATATACCTGGGGAAATTAAGGGCAATGTTATTGAGTAGAATACTCTGAATGGTGATGCGCCTAATGTCCGTGCAGCATCTTCAAGTTTGCGATCAACGTTTTCAATGGATATACGAATAGCGCGGACCATTAAAGGAAAGGACATTATGCCTGACGCTATCGCGGCGCCTTGCCAGGTAAAAATCACCGTTATACCAAATATGTTATCGAGCAGTTGCCCAACTGGTCCCTGTCGTCCAAGTATAGAAAGTAAAAAAAAACCAATGACAACCGGTGGCAAAACAAGTGGTAAATAGATAATTCCATTTAGCAGAGCATGGCCATAAAATTTTTTACGTACTAATAACCATGCCGTGGATATACCGATTGGTAATGCTATCAGGGTGCTCCAAAAGGCAACTTTTAGGCTTAAGAGTATAATTTCTAACTCGATTGGGCTCGGAGCTGTCATAGGGCTAGTTCACCAGGAAACCGTAATGTTTAAAAATATCTTTTGAGTTTTGGTCAAAGAGTACATTAAAAAAATGATTAGACGCGTCAGGTGTAATTGCTCTAGTAAGAGCCGCCCAATAATTAATTTGATCATGAGTTGTGGAAGGAATTTTAAATATAACTTTAATTTTTTTATTAAAATGGGCGTCCGATTTATATACGATTCCAGCTTTTGTTTCTCCTCGCTCAACTAAAGTTAGAACAGCTCGGGCATTTGTGAGCCTAGCTAATTTATTTTTAATAGGATGCCATAAATTTAAACGGGTTAGTGCTTGCCGACTATAAATTCCTAAAGGAACATGATCAGGATCGCCGATCCCCATTCGACTATCTCCTAAGATATTACTGATCGACTTATTGTTGATATTTTTTGCTATTAAATAACTATTTGTCGGTGCAATAATTACTAAGTTATTCGATAATATTTTACGCTTGCTTTGAGCGATCACCGGATGTTCTTTTATAAGAAAATCCATCCATCTTTGATTGGCAGAAATATAAATATCCGCAGGAGCACCGCGAGATATTTGTCGAGCAAGAGTTGAGCTGGCAGCAAAAGAAACTCGCACACGATGTGGCTTTTTATTTTGATAGGTATTTATAATTTGTTGTAGTGGTAGCGCGAGGCTTGAGGCAGCAAATATTAATATATCTTCTGCATAAGATGATTGGTTATGTGAAAAATTAAATCCATAAATTACTAATATGTACATTAGCCATTTTTTTTTAAAAATCGTTATCATAGTACCTTTATTTATATAGTTTTTCAGGGTTAATTTTAATTGAAGAAATAGTTTTAATTTCGCCGTTCCGTACAGCAGAAAAAAAACAACTACGTTGGCCCGTATGGCAGGCGACACCGTTCTGGTCCACTTGTAGGAGGAGGGTGTCACCGTCGCAGTCCCATCTCATTTCCTTCAAGTATTGTATTTGGCCAGAAACTTCCCCTTTTCGCCATAATTCTTCCCTTGATCTCGACCAATAAACTACTCGTTCTTCTTTAAGACTAGTGGCGACCGCGTCCCTGTTCATCCAAGCCATCATCAAAACTTCGCCCGTATTATATTGCTGGGCAATTGCTGGTATTAATCCATCAGGATTAAACCGCAGGGATGTTAGCATCTGTTCGATTGTAGTTTGATTAATTTCGATCATATACTTGGTCCTCGGCTTTTCAGTCCTTACTGTCAAGGATTGACTCTATTAGTCTAGCTTAAATAAGGTAAAGTATTTTAACCATAATAATTTAAAAGTTATTTTAAGTATATAATTATCTCATGAGTGCAATAGTATTGCATCAATGAGATAATTATATATACTGAGCTTGAATTTAAGGTAAAGGCGCTATTTCAGTGGTTTCTAAATCTAAAATAACTGCGTTAGATCGATGTTACAAATCCAAACATTCAATCACGCCACAGCGTATGGTGGTAATTGACGCATTGATCGATCAAAAGAAAGCAATTTCAGCTTATGATTTAAGAAATCATCTAGATGTTATTGGAAAAAAATTAAATATAGCAACAATTTATCGTATTTTGGATTTTTGGTGTAGTTTGAACCTTGTACACCGGATTAGCTCAATAAATAAGTTTATATTTTGTGCCAATCCAAACGAAAAGCATACTCATATTATTAATTGTTGCCAAAAGTGTGAAAAAATAGTTGAGAGTTGTCATAAAAAAATGGGTATTGATTTTTCTGGTGGTATCGAGGACTTGGGATTGCAACTTGCAAGTGGCTCTCACCTTGAGGTCCCTGTTTTTTGTGCTTCTTGTAGGTAGGTAAAGATGGAACATATTTTAGAAGAATATTTGTTAGGTGCGGACTCCAATCTGCGTGGGTTTATTTTCGGGTTTGTCCATGTTGCTATAATGTTACTTGGTTACTACTCAGGTTGGAGTATAAACAGGCTCTTAAAATTGGCCTCAAACGGCTACGTAGTAGGGGTGTTTGGAGCGGCGTTAGCACATATTATTGCCGACGTAGTCGCTAGCTATTTAGATCCCCATGTACGAAGCATGGTATTAGGCATTGTTGTTGGCGGAATAATACCCTTGTTGTTTGTTCCATTGTTTGAAAAATTTATTGTTAAAAGTCAGCACCATATAGTTGTAGGTGATCACGAAGACATCTCTAAGGATTTAAAGTCTCATTAATGGCTTTAGTACAAAATAGTAATTTCGATAGTTACTCGCTAAATATTCTCAGATAATTTGAACTAACCTTTTATTAAATACGAGTAAAAAATGGGTAATGGTAGTAATGAAAATAATGACCAAGAGTGGGAACTACGTCTCAAACTAGCAGCTACTTATCGTATTTTTGATTATCTTGGTTGGACGTCAATTATATTTAATCATATTACAACCCGAATTCCTGGTCCCGAGCATAACTTTCTAATTAATCCATTTGGTTTGCGCTATGATGAGGTAACGGCATCAAACCTTGTCAAAGTTGATGCAAATGGGAAAAAGGTTAGAGGTTCTAATTATGAGGAATGGGATATTAATCAAGCTGGTTTCACAATACACTCAGCTATTCATAATAAAATTGAAGACGCGCTATGTATAATGCATACTCACACGCCAGCCGGTCTGGCAGTTGCATGTAAAACGGATGGGCTTAGCAACACAAATATCTATTCATCTATGATTTATGATCGCATATCCTACCATGACTTTGAGGGGGTAGCATTGCGAGATGATGAACAAGAACGTCTGGTAAATAGTATTGGATCAAATTCATTATTAATTTTGCGTAATCATGGATTGCTCTCGACAGGCAGAACGATAGAAGAGGCCTTTGTTCGTCTTTGGACATTACAGATGGCGTGCGAAACACAAGTTCTAACTGAATCCATGTTAGGGCCAAATATTGAAGTTACCAGAGAAGCTACTGCATTCAATATAAAAGAGGTTCGACTTTTTAATGATGCTCCCAGAAAATCAGACAAGTCTTTCGATGCTTTGCTTCGTATAGTTGATAAAATAGACCCATCTTACAAGAGTTAGTAAATTAATTTTTTATACTCTTTAGGCTTCTCTCAATGTCTCTAATTAAATCATCTGGATTTTCAAGGCCAATGTGGAAACGAATACATTGATCGTTATTTTCCCATTCTGTTACTGTTCTTGTTACATTAGTTGGTAAAACTAGACTTTCATAGCCTCCCCATGAACCGCCTAGACTAAATAGTTCAAGGCCATCGATGAAAGTGTGCATCGCGCGTTCGCTTAAAGGTTTTAAAACAACCCCAAACAATCCATTTGAGCCACTAAAATCACGTTGCCATATATCATGACCCGGACAAGATGATAGAGCCGGGTGAAGTATTCGATCAATTTCCGGCCGATTACTTAGCCATTTTGCAATCTTAAGCGCACTGGTTTCATGTCGTTTTAGTCTTACATTAAGGGTTCTTAGACCGCGGAGGGCTAAATAAGCGTCGTCAGGTGAAATATTGTAGCCTAAAATTTGAACGCTATTGATCACAGGTTCTATATTTTCTCCAGACATTGAGATTGTACCAATCATAGCATCAGAATGCCCTACAAGATATTTGGTAGCAGCTTGCACTGAGATATCAACCCCGTGTTCAAATGGTTTAAAAAAATAGCCAGCACCCCAAGTATTATCCATTACCACCTTAATATTTTCCTTGTGAGCTGCATCAGCAATAGCTGGAATATCCTGGATCTCGAAGGTGTGCGAGCCCGGAGATTCTGTGTATATGACTTTCGTATTTGGTTGAAATAGTTTAGATATAGCCGACCCTATTAGGGGGTCATAGTAGGTGGTCTCAACTCCAAAACGTTTTAGAAATTTTTCACTTAAGTTACGTGTTGGAAAATATGCATTGTCACAAACTAAAATATGATCGCCTGTCTTTACAAATGCTAACATGGCTGCTGAAATTGCTGCGAGTCCTGAGCCAACGGCTATAGTCCTCTCAGCACCTTCTAGAGATGCGACAGCCTCTTCAAATGCCTTCGAGGTTGGAGTACCAAAGCGGCCGTACACAAAGTTATCATTAGGGTTTTTTCTAAGCACTCCCATTTTGGCTACAGTTTCATAATCAACTGTAGACGCTCGGTAGATTGGAGGGTTGATAATTCCTGATTGGTCTGACGGGTGGCTTCCACTATGAGTAAGCTTAGTATTCCTCTTTGCATCTTTCCTCATATTTTTTTTCCTGACAATCGATTTAATCCGCGTTCTAAATCTTTGATTAAGTCTTGAACGTCCTCTTGTCCTACGTGAATACGAAGTAGAGGGCCTGATGCATTCCATTTGGTTGCTGAGCGTATTTTTGTTGGATCACATGGCACAATAAGGCTCTCAAATCCACCCCAACTAAAGCCCATAGCAAAGTAGTCCATGTGGTCTAACATTTCGTTGACCTGTTTGGTCGAAAAGTCCTTTAAAATAATACTGAACAGGCCGCTAGAGCCTGTAAAGTCGCGTTGCCAGATTTCATGACCTGGACATGAAGTGAAGGCAGGATGAAGAATGGTATCAACTTCCGGGCGCTTGCTAAGCCAATTTGCGACCTCAATTGCATTTTTTTGATGTTCTTCTAAACGAACACTGAGAGTGCGGATTCCTCGAAGGGCTAAATAACAAACGTCTGGAGCTACTGCTTGACCGAGAGCCCCGGTCGTGAGTTTTAATTCAAACCAATCTTGTTTTGTTTTAGCTATTATATGACCTAGAATTACGTCGGCATGCCCTGCCTGATATTTAGTTGTTGCTTGTATAGATATATCGACGCTGTAATCAAATGGCTTAAAATAGTATCCTGCGCTCCAGGTGTTATCAAGGATGACTTTGATATTGTGTTCGTGTGCAATCTTAACAATTGCTGGAATATTTTGGATTTCAAAAGTATATGACCCTGGGGATTCTGTAAAAATAATTTTAGTCTCAGGTTTAATGAGTTCCTTGATTTTAGTGCCTATCAGTGGGTCATAATAAGTTGTTTCAATGCCAAAGTTTTTTAGGGTTGTATTGCAAAAGTTGCGCGTAGGCCCATAGACGCTATCGACCATTAGTAAATGATCGCCAGATTTAAGAAATGTTATTAGCGCAGTCGTTATTGCTGCAAGTCCTGATGATACGGAAACCGCTCTATAACCGCCTTCAATTTCTGCCATTGCATCTTCAAGAGCAAAGGTTGTTGGGGTTCCAAGAACACCATAGAATGTTGTATCAAATTTTATTTTTTCAGCATCTTTCATAGCCTTTACTGTCGGAAAAATCACAGTTGATGCCCTGTAGACAGGCGGATTAATTACACCCTTTTGATTTTTTGGATCTGAACCTGTACGAACTAAACGAGTATCAAAATTTATTTTTTTGTCCATATTAAGTCTCAAATCGTGATTGGGGTGTCGGGCCTTCCAGCCCATTCGGTCCATGAGCCATCATAAATTGCCGCTTGTTTATTTCCTAGTAGATAAAGTGCCATAATAAGAGGAGCTGCAGTTACTCCTGATCCGCAGCTTGAAATTAACGGTATCTTTGGATCAATTCCAGCTTCCATTATTATGGATAATATTTCATCGGCACTGCGCATCGTCATAAAATTTTTTGTATCAAGCAACTTTTCGAAGGGTAAACTGAGTGCTCCTGGAATGTGACCTTTGCGCAGGCCTGCTCGTGGCTCTACTTCAGTCCCATTATACCGACCCTCTGAACGAGCATCGACCATTTGTAAGTTTTGGGATTGGATGTTTTCTGCGATTTGTTCAATATTTTTTACCAAATATTTATTACGCTTTGCCGAAAACTGTTGTTTGGTAACAACTCCAGGAACTGAACTTATCATATGGTTTTCATTTTGCCATTTAGGAAGACCACCACTTAAAACAGAGACGCGGTCATGGCCAAAAACTCGGAATGACCACCAAGCTCTCATTGCAGCCATTGGACCCCCATTGGCATCATAACAAATTACATGATGCTCGTTACTTATACCAAGATTACTTACATGGTATGAAAACTCGTTTTCGGTTGGTAGCATGTGTGGAAGGTCGGTACTCTTATCCGCAATTTCATTAATATCAAAAAAAACAGCCCCTGGAATATGACAATTATTAAATTCTTTTTTTGCGTCCCGATGGGCAGCAGGTAAGAAAAAGCTAGCATCAATAATCGATAGATTTGGTGTGGCTATATTTTTTACGAGCCAGCCAGTTGTTACGAGCGCTTCAGGATTTTTATAATCCATTATTCTTTATCCTAAAAATTAGGCAAGCCAATCTGGGTAAGGCAAGTTTTTTTCTTTAAGAAAAACGGGATTGAATAATTTACTTTGATATCGTGTACCATAGTCGCACAGGATAGTGACAATTGTATGGCCAGGTCCCAACTCTTTAGCCATACGGATTGCACCAGCAAGGTTGATGCCACTTGAGGATCCAACACAAATACCCTCATTTTTTAGGAGGTTAAAAACAATTGGCAAAGCTTCGTCGTCGGGTATTTGATATGCACCGTCTATAGGGGCGTCTTTAAGGTTTTCTGTTTCACGTCCTTGGCCAATACCTTCAGTGATTGATGAGCCTTCTGATTTTAGAATCCCATTTTGATAAAACTCGAAGAGTGCTGACCCCAATGGGTCCGATAGCATAATTTTAATCTTTGGATCGCGTTCTTTTAACGCTATTCCGCAGCCAGCAAGTGTCCCGCCGGTCCCAACAGCGCAGGTAAATCCATCAATTTTTCCATTAAGTTGTTCCCAAATTTCTGGGCCTGTACCGTGTATATGGGCATCTCGATTGGCGGTATTATCAAATTGATTTGCCCAGATTGCACCTTGTGGATGAGCTTCTGCCATTTCATTCGCAATTCGTTCTGATACATGGACATAATTTTCGGGATTGCTGTATGGAACTGCTGGAACTTCTCGAAGGTCAGCACCTGCGAGCCTTAGCATAGCTTTCTTCTCATCAGCTTGGTTGTCTGGG